>JACZJK010000025.1 GCA_014860575.1 Bacteroidales bacterium | reverse complement strand
TACTCCATTACTCCATTACTCCATTACTCCATTACTCCATTACTCCATTACTCCATTACTCCATTACTCCATTAAATCAGAAGCAACAAAGATAGCACAAAGATATCCGTTTGCAAACGCTTACAAGCAACTATATCCGGATACAAACATTTTTTATACGACTCAGGTTTTGAGGCCGCTATACTTTTGCTTCATCAAACTAATGGAAACTTTTTAAACATAAATATTAATAACCGCCCGCCAGGGCACAAAACCAAAAAACGATGAATGCAATGAGAAACCGCGTGCAACTGATTGGACGCCTGGGTCAAAACCCTGAAACCAAAGAATTCGACAAAGGCCGCAAACTGGTGCGTATGAGTATCGCCACCAACGAAGAGTACATGAACAATGGCGAAAAGGTAAAGCAAACCACCTGGCACAACCTTGTGGCCTGGGGAAAGCTTGCCGAGATCTGCGAAAAATACCTCAAAAAAGGTAATGAAATTGCTGCTGAAGGCAAGCTGATCTACCGTCAATGGGAAGACAAGGAAGGTGCCAAACACAACACCACCGAAATCCACATCAGCGACATGCTGATGCTGAATGGTAAAGAAAAGTAGTTAACTGTAAATTATGTTGACTTAACCTGTCAGGTTCCAGAAACCTGACAGGTTTTTTTATCTGAAATTTTCATTAATGTATGAATTTTAAAGGAATGTCTTCCAGTTTTTTACTAGAGCTGATACAGTTTTATCTGCGTTCATACATCCAAATACCACGTTCATACATTTTTCCCTGGTGTTCATACATCTGTTTCATTTTCACTTTTTTAGTGCCCTAATTTTGCTTTGAATATTTTTTACCCAACAATCTTTACCCAAAACCGGAGGAATTATGAAAACCAAGACATTATTTTCAATCGTAACGATCACATTGGCAATGATGAATGTAAATGGTCAAACCCTCAGTTATGGCCTGACATTCACGGCTATTGATAATGCAGCCTATGTCCAGCTCGACAGCATCAAGGTTGTGAACCACACACAGGGTGGAGAAACCATGATCTACTGGCCTGACACCACTCTTTCACCTGGAATAAACCCGGGAGATTTGATGCTCTATGTAGGCTATGCCACTTTATCAACGGTAGGTATTCCAGAAGTTAGAGATGATATTTCGTCATTTACTGTTTATCAAAACTTTCCGAATCCGATGAGAGATCAAAGCAAAATCACTCTGTTTATTCCTCAGAGAGGGAGGTTACACTTAATGTTAACGGACTTGCAGGGGAAAGTTATTCTTCTAACTGACCGGCAGCTCGATGGCGGATATCATTCTTTCAGGTTTTATCCTGGCAGTAGTAACGTTTACTTCCTCACAGCCCAATGGAACGGAATAAGCCGTAGCATACAGATGATCTCCACAGGTCAACAGGATGGCAAAACTTGCCGCCTGGATTATATTGGATCGCGATCAGCAGAACCTGTTTTTAAAGCCTTACCGCAGGTCAATGATTTTATCGTCAGGCAGTCAGCAATTTTGGACTACCCACAGGAAAGCACCATCTACACCTTCCAGTTTGCCACCAACATCCCCTGCCCGGGTATGCCAACAGTGGAGTATGAAGGGCAGGTGTACAACACCATCCAGATATTCAGCCAATGCTGGCTGAAGGAGAATCTAAACATAGGGGCTATGATACCTGGAAGCCAAAGCCAGTCGAACAATGGAATAATAGAAAAGTACTGCTACGATGACGACCCCAACAATTGTATCACTTATGGCGGTCTCTACCAATGGGATGAAATGATGCAATACACTACCCAGGACTCTCAAGGCATCTGCCCTCCTGGTTGGCATCTGCCTACGGATGAGGAATGGAAGCTGCTGCAAGGTGCGGTGGACAGCAAGTATGGGATAGGTGATATCATTTGGGAGGGCTTTGGATACTGCGGCCAAGATGCCGGGATAAACCTGAAAACGACCAGTGGCTGGTATGAAAATGGCAACGGTACCGACCTGTTCGGTTTCTCAGGTCTGCCCGGTGGTTACTACGGCATGAATCTTGGCTTTTACGGTACCTGGTGGTCATCAACGGAATACGACGAATACGACGCATGGATGCGTGGTCTGTGTTTCACCGATCCGGGAGTTTGGCGGTACCGCTACAGCAAGGAAGGCGGTATTAGCATCCGCTGCATAAAGGATTAGACTGACAAATAAACATAGGCCAAGGATATAAAGCAAGCTGGAAGAAATATTGGCTATGAAAAATAACAGGTCTTATTGCAAGAGGGAAGTTGCATTGCAAGTGGCTTCAGGGAGCTTTGCGAAGATGTTAGCCGCTTAATGGGGGTAAGTGGAGCAGTAAACAACAACACGAAAAATCATAAAATGTCATTAACCATAAATCCAAACAATCATGAAAAATCTAAAACCAATCGCAATTCTTGTCCTGTTGGCCTTCGGACTTAAAATGATGGCCGGTAATGTAAGCCCACAACAGGCCGAAAAAGTGGCCATGAATTTTTATTTTGAACGGCATAATATATTCCAGGGCGAAATTTCCCGGGACCAGATCAGCATACAATCGGTTCACACCGAAAAAGATGCACAGCAAACATACTATTATGTTTTCCGCTTTAACCCTGCCGGCTTTGTGATCGTTCCTGCTGACGATTGCCTTGCTCCGGTTCTGGGTTATTCTTTTGAACACAACTACGTGGCCGAAAACCAGCCGCCCAATGTGCAGTGGTGGTTTCGGCAGTATGCAGACCAGGCAAAATTTGCCCGCGAAAACGTTTTGCAACCTGAAGCAGATATAACCAGATTATGGCAACATTATCTTGCCGGGGATTTTGCGCCTGCTGAAAAAGGAGTATCCAGCAAAGCGGTGGAACCACTGCTCACCACAACCTGGCACCAAAACTGGCCATACAATTATTACAGTCCGCCCGATCCAGCCGGGCCTGGCGGTCATGCTCTTGCGGGCTGCGTAGCAACAGCTTATGCCCAGGCACTTTACTATTGGAGATACCCTTTGCACGGTTCCGGTTATCACTGCTACACTCCAGCAAGCAATCCGCAATATGGCGAGCAGTGCGCCGATTTTCAAAATACCTGGTACCGGTGGAACGAGATGTGCGATGCACCCAACGGGATAAATACTGCTATAGCAGAGTTACTTTATCATGTGGCTGTTGCAGTGGAGATGGATTTTGGCCCTTCAGGTTCAAGTGCCAATGGATATGCGGAACAAATGGAACCCTGGTTTAATCTTTCCACCGATTACGATTCGCTGCGTAGGGCTTATTTTACCGACGAAGAGTGGGTTAACATCATTATTGAACAATTGAACCAAAAGTTGCCTGTTTTATATGCTGGCTGGTATTCAAATATGTCAGATGCACACATGTGGGTATGCGACGGCTATCAGGACTCCACGTATTTTCATATGAACTGGGGTTGGGGTGGCTCGTCAAATGGCTACTATACACTGAATAACCTTCAGGGTTTTAATACATTTCAATACATTGGCATAAACTTCTACCCCGACATGGTCAACTACGTTTACCCGAACTATGCTACCGGCGCCGACACCCTAAACACTTTGGAAGGCAGCATTGAAGATGGCAGCGGCCCTGTCCACAACTACTTAAACAACATGCAAGCCTCCTGGCTTATTGACCCTCAAACCGAATTTGATTCTATAACCAGCATCATCATCACGGTTAAGCGGCTTGATATCTTTGAGGACGGGGATGTGTTGAATATTTATGATGGTGAGGACAACACCGCTCCACTGCTGGCAGCGCTAAGTGGTAACGCACTGCCCGCAAACATCACCTCAACCGGTAACAAGGTGTTTATCGAATTTATTACTGATAGTGAAAACACTTCTGCGGGTTTTTGCCTGAACTACAAAACCACACGTCCTGTCTGGTGCAGCGGCATTACCACCCTGACAGCCCCAGTGGCCACATTTGATGATGGCAGTGGCTCATTCTATTATTACGACAACATTCTTTGTCGCTGGATCATCAATCCGGGTACCAATCAGCCACTTACGTTGCATTTCAATTATTTCGACACCGAAGAGGACAATGATGTGGTAAAAATATATGATTTAATAGGCAGTGGGGTGTTGATTGCTACCTTAAGCGGCTCTTATGAAGACCCGCCTGAACCGGTTACAGCGTCCAGCGGTAAAATGATGCTGGTATTCACCACAAACAACTCCATTCTGGGTCAGGGGTGGGAAGCCTGGTACGATATAACCTCAGGTATTGCTGAACCGGAAGCTGGATTGGGATTGCAGGTATATCCCAATCCATCGGAGGGAGGTTATACGGTAAGTTTTCAGCTTATGGAACAACAGCATATTATACTTGAAATGCTCGATTTAACCGGCCGCAAGCTCACTGTTTTCAAGGATGAATATTTCACAAGTGGACATCACCAAATCTACCTCAACACCGATCACTTGCACCCTGGATTGTACTTTCTCCGCTTGCAGGCCGGTGAAAGGATAACAACACAGAAAATCATGAAGGTTTATTAATCTTAATACCAAAGTCATAATGAAAAACATTCTTAATAAACCAGCACCCCTGGTCATCATATTATTGCTGATGTCACCAGGCCTCTATTCCCAAAACTACCTCATCACTTTCTCCGGTTCAGGTCAAAGTACCACGGTTGAAACAGTGGATGTGAAAAACATTACTCAGCAAACCACGCTAACCCTCAGCGGTACAGATACGCTGCTGCTGACAGATGTTGTTGGAACCGGATATTTTACCGCTCTGAACCATGATATGATTATTTATCCCAATCCGGCAAGTCTATCCAGCCGTTTGGAGTTTTACAATTCTCTCTCAGGTTTGACAAGTATTGAAATTTATGATTTCACCGGCAGGTTGCTGATAAATAAGTCCTTTGATTTGTCCACAGGGAGTCATGCATTCACAATCAATGGTTTGAAGACCACAATTTACCTGGTAAAAGTTAAAACTCCAGCGCAAACTTACAGCCAGCGATTAATTTCGACTTCAATTCAATCATTAGCTCCTGAGTTAAAATATGAGGGCTTAACACATAGTCACCAACAAACGCCTGATTTCAAGGGCATCAGCGGGATAGTGGCCATGCAGTATAACGATGGAGAAAGGTTGGTAATCAAAGCCATTTCAGGCGATTACGCCCACACAAAATCCCTGGTTCCCACCAAAAGCCATAACATTGACTTTGATTTTATTGAATGTGTTGATGGCGATGGAACCCATTATCATATAGTTACAATTGGGGATCAGATTTGGATGGACGAAAACCTGAAAACCACCCAATACAGCAACGGAACTCCCATTGAGTATCCCGGTAACAACAACAGCGCCTGGGAAAACAACACCACCGGCGCTTATGCCTGGTACGACAACGATATCAGTTTGAAAGACAGCTATGGAGCACTGTATAACTGGCATGCGGTAAACAACACCAACGGCCTGTGCCCATACGGCTGGCATGTCCCCAGTGATGCAGAATGGTCACAATTGATTGATTACATTGTTTCCCAGGGTTATCCAAATCAATTGGATGATCCCGGCGGCGCTGGCAATTCACTCAAATCTTGCCGGCAGGTAGACTCACCAATGGGTGGCGATTGTAAAACCAGCAATCATCCACGCTGGGATTTTCATCCCACCCATCATTGTTTTGATGCCTTTGGTTTCTCAGGGCTTCCCGGCGGTGGCCGTGGCGACTGGGGTCCTTTCGGCTACATTGGCAGCATTGGTAGCTGGTGGAGTGCTACCGAGAGTTCACTTTCGAACGCATGGAGTCGGGGCATGGATTGCAATTGCGGCAGATTAGCAAGGGACGAAGGCGTTAAGGGTGGTGGATTTTCTGTTCGTTGCGTAATGAACTGCTATTTTAATTGATTATTCGACTATTTAAAGGTATGGGACATAGCCGCTTCGAATTGTTTTTGAAAGAGCTTAATAATTTATTACTGGTAAATAAAAATACTTACCAGTCAGTTTTGAAAATAGTTTGAATTACAACGAGAGTTTAGCCGGTAGTTTAAATACAACCTGGATCAGGATATGAAGCAAGTTGGAAGCCGGATTTAGAAGGGAATACGAAATATGTCCCGAAGGTTTTTTTTCGAAGTTAAAAATTAGGGAATTAAAATTTGCAAACGCCTTCAAAAATGTCTATTTTTAGCAAAAAATCCGATCACAGGATGCTCCGCACCCTCATCATTGACGACGAGCCCCATGTTAGGGAAACGCTAAGGTATTTGCTGGCGAAATGTTGCCCGCTTGTGCAAATCGTGGGGGAAGCCGGAAGCGTGGAAGAAGGCGCAAAGGAGATCAGGGAAAAAGTACCCGACCTGGTGTTGCTCGACATCAAAATGGACGACGGCACCGGCTTCGAACTGCTGGAACGCTTTGGGTATATCGGCTTCAAAATCATCTTTGTAACAGCCTGGGAAAAATACGCCATCGAGGCTTTTCGGTTCAGTGCAATAGATTATCTCCTTAAACCTGTGAATCCAGAAAAGCTGGCTGAAGCAGTAAAGAGGGCCGGACAGCAGGTGCAGAGCGCTTTCAACCTCCAGTTGAATACCTTGCAGGAAAACATGAAAGTCAGGGAAGGAAAAAACCGCAAACTGGTGCTGAAAACATCCAACAAGATATACCTGCTTGAAGTGAAGGACCTCATTTACTGTGAGTCGGATTGTAATTACACCGTTTTCACCACTGTGGATGAGGAAAAGATCACCGTTTCGAGATTGCTGAAGGATTATGATGAATTGTTGTCAGATTCAGGCTTTTTCCGTGTGCACCGATCCAGCCTGATCAACCTGAAACATATCAAACGTTTCGAAAAACAGGACGGAGGCTTTGTGGTAATGAGCAACGGCGATAAAATTCCCGCCTCATCGCGCGGCAGGGAACGACTGATGGAATTGTTTGAAGAGCTGGCTGGGGGATGACGGAAGCTGGAAGTCGGAAGACGGAAGTCCGAAGACGTAAGTTCGAAGACTGTAATTGATAATCAGTTCCGATAGCTATCGGGATTAGTATTCAGTAAAAAAACTACAGATGATGCATAATACAAAAACAATCTCTTTTGGTTTGGGCTTGCTGGCCGCTCTTATTTTTGGCTTCTGTCAGTTGCATGCCCAGTTATCAGTTAAAATGCTGGGCCATTCTTCCGATACGATATATCCCAAACTGATCAATGCAAATGATCATCAAAGGATGAAGGCCTGGAACCAGCTTGCTTTTTATCACTCCCTGTCCTCTCCCGATTCAGCGCTGTTTTATGCTGAGCGGGCGCTTCAACTTGCTGAAAAGTTTAAAGACGAAGATGAAAAAAGGTATGCCCTGCGAAACTTCGGCAATGCTTATGCACTGCAGGGTAATTACCGTCAGGCTTTGATTCACCTGCACAAAGCGCTCGAAATTGCCGAGATGAGAAACGACCGGAGACGAATGCTGGAACTTTATACTGACATCGGCAAACTAAACTATGATATAGAAGATTATTTTTCGAGCCTCAAATACGTTGATTTAATCATGGCATTACTCAACAATCCGCAAACTGAGCTGAGGAGTATCGTTTCGCCAATCGAAGAAGCCTTAATCTATACCTATGCAGGAGGCGTTGCCCGCGAAGTAAGGGAGTTTGATCGCGGGGTCAGCTATTTTCAGAAGTACATCGAATTAAGCCGGCAATACAATTTCCCTTACCTATTGAACGATAATGCTCTCAAAACATTGGCTGAGACCTACTGTGATGCCGCTGAATATGATTCGGCATTGAAATATGCCTACGAGGTTCGAAGTAACTTCCCTATCAATAAAAACAAGGACTTTGACCATCACGTTGGCTATGAAGGCTTTATCGGTGATCTGAAGTATAAAACGGGTAGATATACTGAGGCGCTGGAGCTTATAAGGGTTTCCTATTATGAAACAAAACAATCCGGATCATTGTACTACACTGCCTGGGAAGCCATGGATCTGGGAGCTGTCAATTTCAGTCTTAAACAATATGATACTGCGCTTTATTGGTACAACATTGCGCAATCCAATTTCTTAGAACTTGCAAACCAGTTGAGGAGTGTTGAAGATGACAGTGAAAAACAAGACATTTGGACTGGTTATCAATACTTGGTTACCATCAAAGATGAAGTGATCATGCGGCGTTTTTACACATTGATGAAGGGTTTACACACGCATTACACAACATTGTTTAAGACAACTGGAAATTACGCCAAAGCTTTGGAGCATAGCGAGCTGAAATCTGCATACAATGATTCGGTGACCAATCTGACACAAAAAGTGGAAGAGCGCAAATTGCAAATCAGGCTGGAGACCGAAAAAATGGAAGAACAGCTTAGCCTGCTGGCAACAGACAATGCGCTGAAAGAATCTAAACTGCGCAACAACAGCCTGATTTTCCTGAGTGTGATCCTGGCGCTTTTGTTCGCCCTGATGCTGGTTTTTTTCCTTTTCCGTCAGCGACGCATCAGGGAGAAGCAGGACAAAATCCTGTTGGAACAGCGCCTCCTCCGCTCCCAGATGAACCCCCATTTTATCTTCAACTCTCTGGCCAGCGTGCAGAATTTTATCGTAAAGCATGACGACACCAGTGCCAGCATTTACCTGGCGAGATTCTCTGAACTGGTTCGCAGTATCCTGAATAATTCGATGGAAGAGCAAATCACATTGGAACATGAAATTGGCACAATTGAGAATTACATGGAACTGCAGAAAGTGCGCTTTCCGAAAAAATTCGACTTCAGTCTGTTTGTGGATGAGCATTTGGATGTGGAAAACACTTTTATTCCACCCATGCTTGCCCAGCCTTTTATCGAAAATGCCATCGAGCACGGCATCAAACACAAGGAAGGCAAAGGTCATATCAGCGTTCGGTTCGAACACAAAAACGGCAGTATGGAATTAATTGTTGAAGACGATGGCATCGGGCGTAAAAAAGCACATGAACTTAGGTTGCAGTATGACAAAAATCACAAAAGCCTGGCCACTGCTATCACACAGGAACGCATCAAAACCCTCAACCGCAAACAGAAAAGCAAGATCACAATGGAGATCATTGATTTGAAAGATGAAGAGGGCGAAGCAAAGGGAACAAGGGTGGTGTTTAGCGTGCCGGTTTAAGGAGTGGAAGTATGAAGTCCGAAGACGGGATTGGGAGATTGTAATCGGTATTCGGTATTAGGTAATCGGCAATCCGAAATCAGAAATAATTAAAGGATCCAAGCCCGCTGCTAGCGGAGATTGTAGACCTAAAACAACAGATGTTGCTTAATACAAAAACAACCTATTTTGGTTTGGCCTTGCTGGCCGCTCTTATTTTTGGCTTCTGTCAGTTGCATGCCCAGTTATCGGTTAAAATGCTGGGCCATTCTTCCGATACCATTTATCCCAAACTGATCAATGCCGACGATCATCAAAGGATGAAGGCCTGGAACCAGCTTGCATTTTATCACGCCCTGTCCACACCCGATTCAGCGCTGTTTTATGCTGAGCGGGCGCTTCAACTTGCAGATAAATTTAATGATGAAGATGAAAGAAGGTATGCCCTGCGAAACTTCGGCAATGCTTATGCACTGCAGTGTAATTACCGTGAGGCTTTGATTCACCTGCACAAGGCGCTCGAAATTGCCGAGAAGAGAAACGACCGGAGACGAATGTTGGAACTTTATTGCGACATCGGCAAACTAAACTACGACATAGAAGATTACATTTTAAGCTTCAAATACTATGATTTAATGATGGTAATACTCAGCAATTCACAATCTGAAGAGAGGAGTATTGTTTCGCCAATCGAAGAAGCCTTAATCTATACCTATGCAGGCGGCACTGCCCGCGAAGCAAAGAAGTTTGATAGCGCGGTAAGGTATTATCAGAAGTACATCGAATTAAGCCGGCAACACAATTTCCCTTACGAATTGAACCATAATGCTGTCTCATCATTGGCTGAAACATATGCATTTGCAGCAGAATATGATTCTGCATTGAAATACACCTACGCCGCCCGAAGTTACTACCCTGTCAATAAAAACAAGGACTTTGGCCAGCACATTGGTGATGAATTTGCTATCGGATTATTGATGTATAAAAAGGATAGATTTACTGAGGCGCTGGAGTTGCTCAGGGTTTCCTATGATGAACATAAACAATCCGGATCATTGTACAGCTCTGTTATAGACGCCCGCGCTCTGGGATTTGTCAATTTCAGTCTTAAACAATATGATTCTGCGCTTTATTGGTACAACATTGCACAATCTCATGCCGTAGAATTTGTAAACCAGTTAAGGAGTGTTGAAGATGGCAGTAAAAAACCAATCGTTTATTCTGGTTATCAATACTTGTTTAACATCAACGATGAAGAGATCATTCAGCGTTTTTACAGGACAATGATGAGCTTGCATAAGCGTTACACAACATTGTATAAGACAATCGGAAATTACGCCAAAGCATTGGAGCATAGCGAGCTGAAATCGGCATACAATGATTCGATGACCAATCTGACGCAAAAGGTGGAAGAGCGCAAAATGCAAATCAGGCTGGAGACTGAAAAAATTGAACAACAGCTTGCCCTCCTGGTAACCGACAATGCGCTAAAACAATCAAAACTACGCAACAACAGCCTGATCTTCCTGAGTGTAATCCTGGCGCTTTTACTGACATTGATGCTGGGCTATTTCTTTTTCAGGCAACGAAGAATTCGTGAGATGCAGGAAAAAATTATAATCGAACAACGCCTCCTTCGCTCCCAGATGAACCCTCATTTTATCTTCAACTCCCTTGCCAGCATACAGAATTTTATTGTTAAACAAGACGACACCAATGCAAGCATCTACCTTTCACGTTTTTCCGAACTGGTTCGCAGCATACTGAACAACTCATTGGAGGAGCAAATTTCCCTTGAGCGCGAAATCAACACCATAGAAAACTATTTAGAACTTCAGAAAGTGCGCTTCCGCGAAAAGTTTGACTATCAGCTTTTTGTTGATAAACGGCTTGATACGGAAAACACTTTTATCCCGCCCATGCTTGCTCAGCCTTTTATTGAGAACGCCATCGAGCACGGTATCAAACACAAGGACGAAAAAGGGCATATCAGCATCCGGTTCGAACCGAAAAACGGCGGCATAGAAATGATTATTGAAGACGATGGCATTGGCCGCAGGAAAGCCCATGAACTCAGGATGCAATTCAACAAAGACCACAAAAGCCTCGCCACGGCCATTACACAGGATAGAATTGCCGTGTTAAACCGCAAACTCAGGCACAAGATCACGATGCAGATCGTTGACCTGAAAGACGAACAGGGTGAAGCGAGAGGAACGAGGGTGGTGTTTGGGGTGCCGGTGTGATAATCTTGCAATGTCAATTCTGCAACATTAAAATAATTGTCTTTCTGCACCTGGTGTCATTAAAAAGAATCCCCCCTATCAGCTTTTCACTTATTTTTGCTAAAAATACCCACCATGTTCAGAAGTTTGTCACTTATTGTAGTTGTAATCTTATCCTCATCCTGTATGTCGTCAAAAAGCACACCTACCAAGGTCGGTAATGTAGACCTTGAAAAATATGCCGGCATTTGGTACGAGCTAGCTTCCTTTCCTGCATCTTTCCAGAAAGGCTGCCACTGCACTACTGCCGAATATCAGTTGACGGAAAAAAGCTATATAAGGGTCATCAACCGCTGCCGCCGTAAGGCGGTTGATGGCAAAGAATCCGGAATCAGAGGCAGGGCTTATCCGGTTGAAGGATCGAATAATACAAAACTTAAGGTACAATTTTTCTGGCCATTCCGCGGCGATTATGATATTATTATGCTTGCAGAGGATTATTCCTGGGCGGTGGTAACTTCCGGGAAAAAGTACCTTTGGATCCTGAGCCGTACACCCGAAATGGATGAAAAACTATTTGAAGAACTAACAATAAAACTTTCTGCTGAAGGTTATGATATGAGCCGGCTGCAGCGTACGGTGCAAGCCTGTAAGTAGGGGGTAATAGAGAAGGGGAGAAAATGAGATAGGGAGAAGGGGAGATGTTCCAAAACCCGGAACGCCGAACCCCCTGCCCGGATGAACATTCATTCAGGCGGGGGAATCGTAAATCGTAAATCTGAAATCGTAAATAAATAAATGCCTGTAAAAACAACTACCAAGGCCAGGACCGCGCGCAGTGTAAAAGTAACCGAAACCAAAAAATCGGCTAAGATTTTTGTGCTCGACACATCGGTGATCTTATACAACCACAGCTCAATCCATAATTTTGAGGACAATGATATAGCCATTCCCATAACGGTTCTGGAAGAACTGGATAACTTCAAAAAAGGCAATGAAATCATCAATTTCGAAGCCAGGGAATTTATCCGTATCATGGATAAAATGTCGGCCAATCATACCTTACAACAGTGGATTCCATTGGGTAAGGAGAACAAGGGCAAGTTCAAGGTGGTGATGAATGAAACCGTTGCCGATTTACCGATTGATGCAAGAACTGTTTTTGGCGATAACAAACCCGATCATCGCATTTTAAATGCTGCCCTGGTTTTACAGAAGGAAAATCCTGAAAGAAAAGTTATCCTCGTAACAAAAGACGTCAACCTCAGGTTAAAAGCCAAATCGCTCAACTTGCCCGCCGAAGACTACAAAACCGGGAAAATCAAAGACGTTGAAGGCTTGTATTCAGGCAAAACCTTATTGGAAGGCCTTGATAAGGAGGCCATTGACACACTTTACCAGGATGGTGTATGTGATCCTAAAATTGTGGGTGTCAGCAACCCCATCCCAAATCATTACTACATCCTGAAAAACACCCGCAATTCTGCACTGGCATTCTACAACCCTGTAACCAAGCTTATGGAAAGGATTGAAAAGCGCAGTGCTTACCGTATCAATCCGCGCAATGCCGAACAGGTCTTTGCTATTCATGCGCTACTCAACCCCAATGTTCGACTGGTTACGCTGCAAGGTGTTGCCGGAACCGGAAAAACCTTGCTTGCACTGGCTTCAGCGCTTGAGCAGAAGCGCAATTTCAAGCAGGTTTACCTTTCTAGGCCTATCGTACCACTTAGCAACAAAGATATCGGTTACTTGCCTGGTGATATTAAGAGCAAAGTGAACCCATATATGGAGCCACTGCACGATAACCTGAAGTTTATTCAGAACCAATACGGCGAAAAGGACAAGGAATACAAAAGTATTACTGAATCAGTAGAAAAAGAGAAACTGCTGATCCAGCCTTTGGCTTACATACGTGGGCGTAGTATTTCCAATGTATTTTTTATTGTTGATGAAGCCCAGAACCTGACACCACACGAAGTAAAAACCATTATCACAAGGGCAGGTGAAAACACCAAGATTATCTTCACCGGCGATATTTACCAGATTGATACCCCTTATCTCGATTCGCAAAGCAACGGCCTTTCGGTGCTGATTGATAAAATCAAATACCATCCAATTTACGCCCATATCCGCCTCGAAAAAGGTGAACGCTCTGAGCTGGCGAATCTAGCCAATGAAATGTTATAATTGCTGGTTCTCGAGGTAAAGAACAGTGAGAACTGTTTTGCCCACAGCCTTCAGTGTGTTTTTATCAATCACATCCATATTGTCGTTTACGGTATGCCAATGTTCGAAAAAACCTGTTTCGGTATCTGTTGAATAATGGATGATATCAATCGTTGGAATACGGATTATCTCATTCACATAAGTGTGATCATCCACAATCGGGTTGGTTCGCTGGTAAGAAAAAAATGAGCCGTAGCTGATTTGATGGGCAATGTCCCACACTTTTTTCATGATGTCCGGAGCGTAATACATTGAAGTACCTTCCATTGTAAACACTGCATTTGATGCGCCTACCATATCCAGTAATATTCCGAACCGTGCTGTGTAATTTGGTTTATGTGGGTTTCTGGCCCAGTATTGCGAACCCAATGCCCAAAAATCACCTGTTCGTGCCTGCATGCTTTGATGCTCTCCATAATCCTCAGCATCAAAAAAGATAATGTCAACACCTGTATTTACTGGATTCAGTGAGAGTTGCCTGGCCAGTTCAAGTAAAACCCCCACGCCGCTGGCTCCATCATTCGCACCTAAAATCGGAGAATAATGATTTGCCGGATCCGGATCGTGATCAGCATATGGTCTTGAGTCCCAATGTGCGCATAATAAAACCCGGTTTTTTGTATCCGGGTTAAACGAACCAATAATGTTTTTGATGTTCAGGATCGTGCCATCATAGGCTTTTACACGCGCTTCCTGAACAATAACATGGGGTGTGAACCTTCCCAGGGTTTGAGAAAGATAATCTGCACAGGCTGCGTGGGCAGAAGTATTTGGAACCCTCGGCCCGAAATCAACCTGTTGTTTTACAAAATGGTAAGCAGAATCAGGATTAAAATATGGCACATCGGCTTTCATGATCCTCTCAGCCAGGCTGGGTGTATGAACACCTGATGACTGTTGCCTGCCACCACAGGAATAAAACAACATGATGAAAGCTATTGTGTATATCCCCAATCGCAAATCCGAAATCGCAAATCGTAAATTCTTATGTTTGTGTCGTGTCGTGTTCATGTTACTTAGCTGTTCACTTGTCATCAAAGAGCCCGCTTGGCTCTCCATACTTTTTTGTGAACACAAAGGTATCGAAATTATTGCGAACGCGCTCTGATTTTTCACCAGGCTGAAGGTTCGGATGAAGTTTGGATGCATCTCCCGGATAACCGATAGCCATAACTGCTAATGGTTCAATTTCAGCAGGAAGTTCCAGCAATTTCCTGGCTTTGTCCTTGTCAAAACCACCCATCTGGTGAACAAAAAGTTCCTCATGGGTTGCCTGAACGCTAAGCAGGGCAACAGCTTGTCCTACGTCGTATGAAAACACAGGACTTGGCTTATCGGTTTTTTTGCTGATGGTTTGGCCACAAATCAATACCAACATATAAGCTTCACCTGCCCACAACTGGTTAAACTCTACAAGCGTATCAAAAATTTTCTTGTGGGTTTCATCTTCTTTGAACCCAATGATAAATCTCCATTCCTGATCGTTAGAACTTGAGGGTGCCCAGCGTGCAGCCTCAAATAATCGTTTAATTTTATCAACAGGAATTTTCCTGGATGAAAATGCACGTGGGCTCCAGCGATGGGTAAGCAAAGTGTGTATCTGGTATTGAACAGGAGCAGGTTTTTTCATTTGTTTAAGTAGTTTAAGTTATAGCCTTAACAAGGGAAATATAATATATGTTTGGTTATAGTTAATCTTACAAGGATTTGGTTCATGATGATTGGAATGCCTGTAGGGCATCAATTATAGTAGTCGGTCATTGTATCGCACACAGGTTTCAAAATGTTAACGTAAAAATGCTCCCCTCACCCGGTTTCGATTTCACCGTGATATTGCCTTTGTGCAGGTACATCATTTGACGTGAAATACTCAATCCAATGCCATTTCCTTCGCGTTTGGAAGTAAAAAAGGGCATGAATATTTTATCCAGGATATCAGGTTTAATGCCATAACCGTTGTCAACAACATCAATAGATATACGTCCGTTCAGGTTTTGGTATGCAACCATAGAGATCATTGGTTCGCGATTGTCTTTTACTGCTTCCATTGCGTTTAGCATCAGGTTGATGATAACCTGGTCAATCAAATCTGGATCGGCAGTGATCATTAAGTTGGCAGGGATAATTTTGGTAGTAAATTTTATGCCGAGTTGTTCGATCTTTGGGCTCAGCAATATTTCGGCACGCTCAATAATTTCACTCACCCCGAAATACCTGAAGTTTGGTTTTGGTATTCTTGTAAGGTTACGATATATTTCCACAAAACTAAGCAAGCCCTGCCCACGGTTTTGAATCGTTTTTAATGCAAGCAGCAAACCCTCGCGATCCTCGTGATCCAGTTTATTTAATGTTAGGTCACCGTCTTCATTTTTGAAAAGCATTTGCAGTATGGTTGAAATAAGCGAGGATATTGGCGTAATAGAGTTCATGATTTCATGGGTCAGCACCCTTATAAGCTTTTGCCATGATTCAACTTCTTTCTCATCCAATTCGGCGCTTATATTTTGCAGCGAGATAAGCACATATTCCTCACCACGCATCCTGAATTCGGTGGCATAAACTGATAATTGCAGCAATTCGTCCTCAACAAAGATTTTGCAGAGGTGTTTATCGCCAGCCTTCATGTGAAGCAATATTTCCGGCAGATCTGATTTTAGTTTTGCGAGATCATTGATCAGGCGTAGGTTGTTGATGCGCAGCAGACCTTTTGCTGCATTGTTAGATAGATCAACCTTACCATCTTTTCGGAAGGCGATGATCCCAATGCTTACATGTTGCACCACAGTTTGCAGATAATTGAAGTGTTCTTCTTTTTCGGCACGCGTTTTTTTAAAATCATGGATGACCTCATTGAAAGCCCTGTTCAGTTCTTCAAAGCTTTTGCCTTTACCCTTATCGCTGAAAGAACTTGCAAAGTCAGAATGGCGGATGCTGTCGAGAAACAATGTGAGTTTACGATTGGTTCGCTCAACAAACCTGATCAGTTCGAAGATGAGTAAGATATTAACGAATATCATGATGATTCCGCTTAAGTAGTGACTGGTCAGCTTGAGCAGGTATATGGTGAGCAGGATCGCAATAGCCAGTAATATAACCCTTGCGATCACACCAAAGCGGAAACTTCTATAGACCATATTTTTCTATTCTGCGGTACAACGATGCCCTGGTGAGGCCTAACTCCTTGGCTGCTTTGCTAATATTGCCGCCATGCTTGTCGTACACCTTACGGATCAGCATTTTCTCGGTTTCTTCAAGGTTCATGTTGGCAGGCAGCATACTCTCAGCACTCGGATCTTCCATGTGAGGAAGGAAAAAATCATGGGGTTCAAGAATATTGGATTCACTCATAATCACAGCCCTTTCAATAGCATGTTGCAGTTCCCGGATGTTACCGGGCCAGCTGTGTTTTTCAAGCCGTTTAAAAGTTACCGGGCTGATTCTTTTATGAGGCATTTTGTATTTCTTGCAATAGATTTGCAGGAAATGATCCGACAAAGCAGGAATGTCTTCTACTCTTTCACGGAGCGGGGGCAAAAGAATTTCAACGGTATTAATACGGTACAAAAGATCCTGCCGAAATTTTCCGTCGTTTACCATCTGATACAATGGCATATTGGTGGCACAGATCAAGCGGACATCAATCGGGATTTCGCGGTTGGTTCCTATCCTGACTACCTTACGGTTCTGGATCACGCTCAGTAATTTCGATTGAAGCGGGAATGAAAGATTCCCAATCTCATCGAGAAAAATGCTTCCTTTATTTGCTGCTTCGAACCTTCCGGCTCGGTCTTCCTTGGCATCAGTAAAGGCTCCTTTTTTGAACCCAAAAAGTTCACTCTCAAATAAGGTTTCGCTTATTGCACCCAGGTCAACACTGATAAATACTTCATCAAGCCGCTTTGAAGCCCGATGTATTGCCCTTGCTATCAATTCTTTTCCCGTTCCATTCTCGCCTAATATCAGCACATTGGCATCGGTTTTGGCAACTTTGTCAACAGTAGCAAGCACTTTCTGCATTGATGGTGATTGCCCGATAAGGTTTCCATAGGCCTGATCCTGATGAGTGAGAAGTATTTTTTGTTTCGAACGCAATTCGTCAATTTCCTGCTTTGAGTGCCTTACCTGTAGGTTGGCGGTGATGGTGGCCAATAGTTTTTTATTGTCCCAGGGTTTGAGTATGAAATTTGTCGCTCCTTCCTTAATTCCCTGAACCGCCAGTTCAATATCTCCGTATCCGGTGATAAAAATAACTACGGCCAGCGGATCAATTTCAAGGATTTTGTTTAGCCAGAAAAAACCTTCCTTACCGCTGGTGGCATCACGTGAGAAATTCATGTCGAGCAGGATGACATCGTAATTCTCAGTTTTCAGTAGTGTGGGAATATTTTCCGGTACTTTTTCTGTGTGAACCACATTAAAATGCTGGCGCAGAAAGAGTTTGGCAGCCAGCAATACATCGGCATCGTCGTCAACGATCAGGATTTTGGAGTCTAATTTTTCGCTCATGTTTCTGGGGTTTGTAACCGCTTACAACAAAATGATTCTTACAATCCCTTGGAACTCGGTGTCGTAGCGGATATATGTCTTGTTTTACCTCGTGTTTGGCATGGCTAAATTAGTAATTGTTCGAAAGCGGACAACTATCTTGAACAAAATACCAGCTATTTTTTTAAGTTTCCAAGCGCTTAAGGTTGGAAACTAACCAACATGTTGTCGCTATTTTTGTGATGCAGTGTTGCAGCAATACAGTGATGCAGTGATACAGTATGGGGTTTTTGCCACTGCAGTCTGCCAACTGCCAACTTTTCCCTGAAGGGCGGAGAAATTTAGGACATTTTATGCAATTGATCCCAGAGCGCCTTTTGATAAACCTCAGTTTTTTATAAGCAACTTTCGCGCATCTTCATGGCCATTTGAACTCATTTTCAGAAAATATAAGCCCGGTTTGAGCCTGTTGATTTGAAATCCGATATCATGTGACCCTGTTGTGAAATTGCCTTCAGCAACATCCAACAATTTCTCTCCCAAAGAATTATACATAATGATCCGGGCATAATTTTTTTCCGGAAGCTGGAAACGGATGCTTACAAAAGATGTTGCCGGGTTTGGTTCAATGCTTATAATACCAAATAACGCAGTGTTGGGTCGTATATCATCCATACCGATTGTTCCGGTTACGATGTATTGTACAGCCGTGGAGAAATTACTTTCACCGGCTTCATTCATGGCTTTTACCCTTGCATAGAAGACACCATCAGGTAAAGTGATTTCCAGACTTGGTTCAGCAGTATTTTCATCAATAACCAGCGATTCAAAGAAAGGGCTTTGACTCACTTGTAGATTGTACTGGTCAACCACTGGCCCTTCTTCCCAACTGATGGTGTGAATATTATAAACTGTATCACCACCTGACGGTTCAGAAATTAATGGCGCTACCGGCACTGCCAGCAAACTGAGTATGCTGCCGCCGCTATAAGTCAGCACATATATCTCACCTTCTTCATCAACACCAAACGAGGAAACATTGCTGATTAAATCAAGAAGCTCAATATTATTGCCGGCTTCGCCATTTTCGTAATCATAATCAAGTGCCCATATCCTGCCGGATGTAAAATCGCCATAGATGTATTTCCCGTATAATGCCGGATTTTTAGAACCATAATACACAAAACCGCCGGTAATCGAGCGGTCTCCATTATCCTGACTGTATTCAAAAACAGGCATTTCAAGTCCTGTTGTATCACAGCCAATTGGAGGATTAAAACAATGCGAACCTTCAATAACACGCCAGCCGTAGTTTTTGCCATTCTCAATAATATGTATCCACTCCCAGGCATTCTGCCCAACATCACCGGCCCACAACGAACCGTTTTGTGAATCAAAACTAAAGCGCCAGGGATTGCGCAGTCCCCAGGCAAATATTTCGTCTCTTCCATCGGGTGAACCGGCAAAAGGATTATCAGGAGGAATGGCGTAATTAAGCTCACCAGAAGTACTATCAACATCAATGCGCAGCATGGCTCCCAGGAGATTTTGAGTGTTTTGGGCATTGTTTTGCGGATCACCACCAGAGCCTCCATCACCAGAGGCAATGTAGAGATAGCCATCAGGGCCGAATGCTATATCCCCACCGTTATGGTTTGTGAAAGGCTGGTTGAACACCAGAAGAATGGTTTCAGAATCTGGAAGTGCATGCCCGGTTTCCGGATCCGTTTCAAAGGAAGAGATGACAGTTCTCAAAGGACTGGGAGCAGTGTAATTTACATAGAAGCGGCCATTGTCTGCAAAATCAGGATGAAATGCCAGCCCGAGCAATCCGCGTTCGCCACCAGAAACCAGCCTGTCAGTAATATCAAGCCAAATCTCAGCAGTGGGATTTGAACTGTTTTTGTCAAAACGATAAATGCGGCCTTGCTGGCTCACAGGATACAAATATCCGGATTGATCGCCGGCATGCTCAAGACCGAGTATAAGGGGAACAGAAACCCCTGGAAATGGAGTTTGTGTAATAACGGACTGCGCCATTATGCCTGAATGCAGAAAAAATATTATAGGTGTTATCAGTAACGATTGAAATAGACTTTTCATGCTGCTAATATTAATTGATTTATAGAGAGTCTTCTATAAATCAATTAACAGCGTTCTGCAGTTGATTGTTTGCTTTAGATTCAACCACATGAATAAGTGCCCTAAGCCATTGTACGATCAGCTAAGTTCTAATCCATCAGGAGGTTCAGAAGAAAACAACGGGATGCTTACCTGTGGGATAAAATTAAATTAATGTCTGTGAAAGAGCTTGGTAACAATCTTCCATCCTTCTTCAAAGCGATACAAACAAAGATAATCAGTGAACAGGAGTGTACCTTCGCGGTGCAGTTCCAGTTTTACAACTGCTGCATCGCCGGTAACATCCACGTCAAGAAACTTGCAGGTTACTTCCGGAAGGTCTGCACTTGCAGGGTCAGCCTTGCGGCGCTTGATACTTATCATCCAGTTATAGATCGCCAGTTTGTTAAGTGCATTGTTTTGCAGTATAAGCATATCAAAACCGGGATGAAAGCCTTGTTCAACGGCTTCGACATCGCCCGCATTTTGAATTCCTTCAACGTAGGCTGAAAGAATAACTTGTTTGATGTCTTCTACTTCTTTATCCAGTTCCTGTGCTGAGGCAGAAGCAAGTAATAATGCCTGACAAATCAGAATTGTAATTAATTTCTTCATGGTACAGATTATTTTGGTGATAGTTGTTATTTGCCGAAACCATGCCATATTTTTCAATCCGCTAATTTACAAATAGTTGGCTTGATAAATCGTAAAGTCTTTAGTTTAGATAGTGTACGCAATTTTAACTTGCTTGCCCGAAATTGAACACACAGGAAGGATATTCATTCATACTTAATTGCATCCACCGGATTGCTCACGGCAGCCTTATAAGAATGATAACTTACTGTGAACCATGTAACGGCAATTGTGATCAATGCTGCCAGCAAAACCGAAGCCGCTTTGATACTCGTATGGAATGCGAAATCCTGCAGCCAGCGCGTAAGCAACCACCAGGCAACGGGTGTTGCAACCACAAAAGCAATTGCCAGCAACAGTGCAAATTCACGGTAAAGCAGGGTAAGGATAGCCGGTACAGTTGCCCCATGTACTTTCCTTATCCCTATTTCCTTAGTTCTTCGCTCGGTAAGGTATGAGGAAAGTCCAAGTAAGCCCATCAGAGCGATGAAAACGGAAAGTACGGAGAAAGTGGTAAATACTCTGCTGGTAGATGCCTCTGCAGAATAGCTTTCGTTTAATATTTCTTCAAGAAATTCATACTTGAGCGGGTGATTGACAGCATAATCCATCCATTTTTCACTGATTAAGGCGATAGCTTGTTGCTGTCGGTCTTCAGCAATGCGAATACTTAGAAATCGCCGGGGCCTGTCGCTTAAGAAAATTGTTATGGGCTCGATATCATTATGCAAAGAGGTAAAATGGAAATCCTTTAAAACCCCTATTACCTTGGTATTTCGGTTGGCAGTGCCGTCGAGTTGAATGCCGAAATCAATCTTCTTGCCAAGAGCATCATCGCCCCAGCCCATCCTGCGTGCAGCCGTTTCATTGATAACAACTGCCTCATTCAGGTCGGTTCCCATTTCGCGGTCGAACCAACGGCCTTCTTTGAGTGCGAGCCCATACATACTCATGAAGTCATAATCGGCCAGAAACAAGTTAAAAGTGTATTCCACCATTTGCTCTTCCTGCTCGGCCCGCATTACCTGGATTGAACGGATGTCACCTGGAACCGATGTGCTTGTGGCCATCGCGACGATTTCAGGATGATGAAGCAGTTCATCCCGGAAGGATGGCACTTTGCGGATAAATGCCGTGTCCTGCAATTCAATCACAACAATATTGTTTTTATCGTACCCTAAGTCTTTGTTTTGCAGATATTTTAGTTGCTCCGTAACAACCAAAGTGGCAATGATCATCACTATTGAAATGATAAATTGGAAAGTCACCAGTAATTTACGAAGTGTTCCTTTATTTCGACCAGCCTGAACGGAACCTTTTAAAACGGTAACAGGCTTGAACGAAGAAAGATAAAATGCCGGATAAACACCTGCCAGCAGCCCGGCGATTAATGTAATAATAAATGTAACTGTCAGTAAATTGGCTGAGAAGAGTTGTGGCAGCAGAAGCATTTTTCCGGCAAGTATGTTAAAATAGGGTAACAAAATTGCAGCCAGCGTTATAGCAATTAACATAGCAAAAATGGCTACCATCACCGATTCGGAAAGAAACTGCATGACAAGTTGTACGCGGTATGCACCCGCTACTTTACGGATCCCGGTTTCACGGGCACGTTTTTCTGATCGGGCTGTTGCCATGTTCATGTAGTTGATTATGGCAAGTAGCAATATAAACAACGCTAAAGATGAGAAGATATAAATATAAGCCCTGTTGCCGGTTGGTAAATCGGCCTCGAGCTGCGATCCAAGATGAATTTCATCAAGACGTGTCCACATAGGCGCAAACGTGGCGTTGATCTGATTGCCAATAGGTTCAATATATTTCTCATTGAAAGGTTCGTATTTTTCATAAATACCCTCCATAGTTGCACCTTCGGTAAGCAGCAAATAAGTAAAAGGATTAACATTCCAGAAACCTATGGGATCCAAACTGTTGAATTGTTCGAAACCAACAGTTTTTGCTACTGTTGCCATTGAAAGCAAGCCAATGAAACGCAAGTGAGAATTGGCAGGCAAATCCTCAATCACAGCGGTAACCCTGAAACTTTGGTTGTCCTGCGACTGAACCATTTTATTAATAGCCTCCTCATCACCAAAAAGTTTCTTTGCAAGGCTTGCCGTGAGAACCATTGAATTTGGTTCAGTAAGCGCATTTTGCGGCGAACCACTTATAAACGCATGTGTGAAAACATTAAAAATGGTTGAATCAGCAAAATAAATGTCTTTTTCACTGAAACTATTTTCTTCATACTTGATGATGAAGTTATCTCCCGGGCTGAACATCCGGACATATTCTATCACTTCAGGATATTCCAGCTTAAGCGCCGGACCAATAGGAAAAGATGTAATTGCAAACTTATCATGCCGCCCCGATATATTAAAATCTGACTCAAGTCTGTAAATGCGACTGTAATTCTCATGATGCTTATCAAACGAAAGTTCATCACTGAGGTAAAGCAAAATCAGGATGGTGCATGCCAGCCCAATGGCCAGCCCCATGATATTGAGCAAAGCATGAAATTTATTCCTGCTTAATGCCCGTAAAGCGTATTTGAGGTTGTTTGCTAGCATAATTTTCTAAGGTTATACAGTAATGCTGTGATGCAGTGGTGGAGTTATGGAGTAATGGAGTATTGGAGTAATTGAGTGATGTGTTGTTTAGTGGTTAAATTGTCAATTGGTGGTGCTTTGAATTTTGAATTTGGGACTTGGGACTTGGGATTTGGGACATTGCTACCTTGCCTGCGCTGCATGAATATTCTCCGTAACAATTTGCCCGTCGAATAACTGAATGATGCGTTGGGCATAGGAAGCATCATGCTGGGAATGGGTTACCATAATGATAGTTGTTCCGGCGTTATTAAGCTGGCTGAGCAACATCATCACTTCTTCGCCATTGGCTGAGTCAAGGTTTCCGGTGGGTTCATCGGCAAGAATTAGCTTGGGATTGGCAACCACAGCCCTGGCCACGGCAACTCTTTGTTGCTGTCCACCCGAAAGTTGCAGTGGGAAGTGTTTGCGGCGATGCATGATCTGCATACGTTCAAGTACTTCATCCACTTTTTGCTTACGATCTGCCTTAGAGATGCCCAGATAAATTAAAGGCAGCTCAACATTTTCAAAAACATTGAGTTCGTCAATCAGGTTAAAGTTCTGAAAAACAAATCCGATGTTGTGCTTACGCAAGTTGGCACGTTGCTTCTCCGAGAAGGAAGTAACTTCGTTGTCGAGAAAAAACATTTGTCCTGATGTTGCATTGTCAAGCAGGCCCAGAAGATTAAGTAAGGTTGATTTTCCGCAGCCTGAAGGCCCCATAATGGCAACAAATTCACCTTCATGAATACTGAATGTGACTTTATTCAGGGCAGTGGTTTCAATCTCATCAGTCCGGAATACTTTTGTAAGTTCAGTTGTTCTGATCATACCGGTAGTTATTTTTGGATATACTGGATTTAGACGTGAATTGATGATGCTATGTTACATTTTGTCAGGAAAAATTAGCAGCATGATTTTTGTACAAATCTAGCTCTTGTTGACAGGAATACTGTTTCACAGTTTGTTAAAAGATGTTAAAGTTACGTTGAAATGCGTGTTGAAGTAACAACTTATTAGCGTTGTTTAATAATCGGCAAGCGTTGAAGACTTCATCCACTTGTTTGACCCGTATTTAAATGCTAATCTATTAAAAGGACAGGTTAATACTTTACGGCACAATTTATTGATTAGAATTACTACAGAATGCAAAAGAAAGACATTGAAAAAACATTTGAGGCTTTTGATAACTATATGATTGCGAACCGAATCAAGGATGCTATTGAAATGCTGGAACTTAGCGAGCCCGCCACGGCAGAGTTTACTGATGAAATTGCGCGCATCAGTGAAACCTATCATAATCTTGTAAAATATACAATGCTTGGTGTGGACGATCCGCAGCGTTCAATAATTTACAAAAGCTTGCAACTGGGCTTGTATGAACTTTCGGATCGAATAAAACACAAACTATCAGAAAACATCAAATCTCAGATATACCTGCAAAACCCAGAGTCGGACCAGAAGGTGATGCAAACCTCCGCTTACGTAACTGAAATGTTTGAAAGCTATTCATTTGACTCGGAACTCAATGATGCCTTCATTGAAACAGAAATCGAGACGGGAAAATCGCCTCAGGATAAAGAACTAAGGAAAAAACATTTATTGTTTGTTTTGTTTGGCTGGTTGTGGTTTGGTGGCAAATTGACTGAAAGTGATAAACAACTCGTTCAGAAAATTCTCAACTCAGAAAGATTTGAATGGCACGAGAAATGCCTGGTAATTAGCGCTGTGACGATGGGGCTGGTCAAAGGGTTCGATGCATTCAAGTTCGAAATACTCTTTGAAAGTTACGGCCATAATGAACCTCAAATTTCGCAACGCGCTTTCACCGGGCTGTTCATTGGTCTTTATCGTTATGATGATCGTTTGTTTTTATACCCGCATATACTGAACCGCCTCAAAGCCATACAGGGTGATGAAATTCTTGAACGGGATGCCAAAACCTTGATTTTTCAATTGTTCAAGGCGAAAGATACCGATAAGGTTACAAAAAAGTTCCGGGAAGAAATTATGCCCGACATTGTGAAACATGCTCCCAAACTCGAAGACAAACTGGGACTGAATAAGATCGTTTCAGACGATCCTTCGGCAGATAAAAATCCAAAATGGCAGAAATTCTTTGAAGATAGTCCGGATCTGATAAATAAGTTGGAAGAAATCACACGGATGCAACTCGAAGGCATGGATGTGTTTATGAGCACTTTTGCCAATCTCAAGCATTTCCCTTTCTTCAATGAATTGATGAATTGGTTTATGCCGTTTCATACAAAACACAATATCGTTGAAGAAACGCTTGCCGGTGAGGAACCTCATTTCAGGGATGTGTTCATTGACGGTTTGACCCGCTCGCATTATATGTGCAATTCAGACAAATTTTCGTTTTGCCTGAGCCTGGGTTCAATGCAAAGCCAGCAAAAAGAAATAATGATTCAAATGTTTTCAGCCGAAGTGGAAGGCATGAAGGAAATGGAAAAGGAAGAAGACATTCTTGATGCCCGTAAGAAGACCAATAGCATTTATACACAGTACATCCAGGATTTGTATCGGTTCTTCAAGATTTACCCACGGCGGCAGGAACTTGACGATATTTTCAAATTCAGGTTCGATTTTCACAATAAAGGCTTCATGAAGCATATTATAACAAACAGTGCCGCATGGAAGAGCTATGCAGATTTCTACTTCGAAAAGGAATACTTTGGCGAAGCAATTGAAATTTATAAAAGAATTAACGAGGAAGGGGATAATACGCAGGAAGTGTTTGAGAAAATTGCCTACTGCTATGAAAAACTAAATAACTACCCTCAAGCATTATTATATTACCGCAAGGCTGAACTTTTTGAACAAAACAGGGCATGGAACCTGCGTAAAATTGCACGGGTTGAGTGGATGTTGAAAAATTATGAACAAGCCATTACAAGCTACAAGGAAGCAGAAAATCTTGAACCTGAGAACCTTCATTTACAAATCACAATCGGAAATTGTTATCTTAATTTAAAGGATTACAAACAGGCCCTCAATTACTATTATAAAGTTGAGTTGGCCTCTCCCGGAAACCTTGGGGTGATCAGACCAATTTCATGGTGTCTTTTCGTATCAGGCAAACTGGAGGAAGCAAAACATTACTATGAGAGATTGATTGAAGGTGATCCCAACAAATATGATTTTATGAACCTCGGGCATGTTTTGCTTTGTCAGAACCTAAAGCAGGAAGCAATCAACAGTTACCTTCATAGCCTGAATCAAAAGGATAACTCAATGCAGCAGTTTATGGCCGGTTTCGATGACGACAGGCAGTATTTGATCAAAAATGGCGTTAATGCTGAAGACCTTCCCTTGCTGGTTGATTACCTCAAATACACATTTGAACAGCAGCGCAGTTAATCGTAGCGCGAATAGTGTTATCTTTTATTAGACTCAAACCACAATTATAATGTGCTTGTATCAGGCTTCGAAATGTTGTAAATTTGGCATCAAACCAACATGTTGAACCATGAAATCAAATACTGTTATTGAGCGGTTTGGAGGCCTGATAAAAGAAGAACCGCTTACTTGCCTGAGTGATGAAACTTTGCAAGCAAATACCTGCGTGCTTGAATCGGTTTCGCCTTTTTTTGGATATTATAACCATGAACCCAAGGCACAAAAGCCTCAGTATCTGTATTTCCCTCTAAACGGATACTTCTCACTTGAAACCATTTCACGGGCTACCCAAAACATTCGTAAGAAATTCAGGCAACCGTATGATATGGTTACCGGCAACATTACTTTATTTGGGGTAACCAGCCAGGTTATCCGTATTCGAAATCTTGAGTATTATAACCACATTAGCACCTTGCAGAGCCTGTATCTCGATGAAGGGATTACATTCAGCAATAAATTCCGAAAGGCCAATAATGTTATGGCTATGATCAAGTTAAGAAAGTTCTTTTTTCTCGAACCTATTGAAGAAGATATCTTTATAGACAAAGCACAGCAGCACCATGCGTATTTTCTTGTTCCGGAACAAATTGATTGGGAAAGGTTCAAAAGCCTGACCGAACAAGTTAAATACGATCCGATCTATTTTTATTTCGACGGGGCAATTGCATTCATTTACCATAATGGAGATGTTAAAGATATGATAAGGATTTACCGCGAGAATTTCGCGCTAAACGAGATTAAAGCTATTAAGAGGAAATACATTGATCTGCTTAAGCGATAAAATCTCTATGTTTGCCTTTTTCGGGCACAATCTGATAACTGTATGAGAAAACTTAGCCTTGCTGAACTGGGCAGAATGAATAACGAAGAGCACAGAAAGGCACAGAAATTACCTGTAATTGTGGTGCTCGATAATCTTCGCAGTCAGCATAATATTGGATCCATCTTCAGAACCGCCGATGCCTTTAGGTTCGAGGCAATATACCTATGCGGAATCAGCGCCACGCCGCCACAACGCGAAATGAATAAAACCGCCCTGGGAGCCACAGAATCAGTAGCCTGGAAATATTTTGAAACTACCCTTTATGCGATTGAAGAATTAAAAGCTAAAGGCTACAAAATTTGTTCAGTCGAGCAAACCGAAGGCAGTACTCCATTAAGTGGGTTTGAAATACCTGCAGCAAATGGGTTGGCAGTTGTTTTTGGCAATGAAGTTACCGGTGTTGACCAGTCAATTGTTGATGCATCTGATTTTTGTGTTGAAATACCACAATATGGAACCAAACATTCTCTGAATGTGGCGGTTAGCGCTGGTATAATCAGTTGGGAAATTGTCAATCAGTTTATTGCAAGGCACCCGGGAATTATTAGTTAAGATAATAGATCAGCCCGAAAGCGAAGTAACTATACTTATCCCTTACTTCCCTTAGGGTTAGATCTGCATCCAGTTTGTTGGTGTTCACATTGTGGAGAACGAATTCAAGCGTTATATCTGTTTGAGACAGAAAGTAATTATTGGAGTTCAGGATTTGTTCAAGATTTGAATGAACGATAACGCCCACAGGTATTGACATTTCCCTTGTTATTACTGTAGATTTTGATCCATCAGGATTATATCCGAAAGCCCTTACAAAACTATCATCAGATAATTTTCGTTTGATGGTTCTGAAATCAACAAAACCATAACCTATGATTGCGTAAACATCAAGAGGTGTATAATCGTAATCATAAAAGAACAGGCCATTCAGGTTTATCAGGGCTTGCACTGAATAATCCAGGATGTTGGCAATAAAATATTCATCAGTTGATGGCTTTGCACCAGCAAGTTTCCCATTTGTTAACGAACCACGAATGCTTAACATAGGATTGAGGGAGTAAGTTGTTTGCAGGCCAAAGCCGGCTCGCAGTTCGTTAAATCCTTTGATGGCCGGGGCAAATTCATTGGTTTTGATATCCCCATAAAAAACCAGCAGGCCGCTATGGATTCCAGCGGACCATTGTGGTTTAAACACTTGTGCATTGACCATCTTCCCCGGAAGACCTGGAATATTGAAAACGACAACCAAATATATGAGCAGGGTTTGATGGCTCAAAATAAATTTCTTGATAGAGTAAGGGTATTTGCCTATTTGTTTGTCAGAAAATTGCTTTGTTTGGTTTTGAAGACCCATTACTGTATTGATTAATATGAATGGCTTTTTTTTAATTTTGCAAAATTAAATTATCACATCATATAAATACGAACAAACTAATAAGAAAGGGGTAATGTTTAAATAAAAATTGCAGTAAATCAACCAAATAATGTTTAATTAAGATCACATGGTATCAATAAACATTTATGAGTTTTAGCAGTTATTTTTTTGATCAGAGGATTTTCTCCCTATATTTGCATGAGAAAGCATTAAGAATTAATCAAATCAACCAAAATCTTTAGAATATGAGAAACAGTTATGAATTTTTAAAAGTGGTGGCAATTGCCTTTTTTATCGCTTTTTCACCGATGTTGACTTTTTCACAGGACAGCGGAGAGACCACAACACCTAAGGCAACTTCATCTTTCAGCCCTTACTGGTTTATAAACGGACATTTGGGATTTAACCAGTTTTATGGCGACCTAAACGAAGATTATTTTTTCCAGAATCCTGTTCAATGGAAATTTGCCGGTGGTATTTATCTTGGTCGCCAGTTTTCTCCTTTGCTTGGTTTACGCGGCGAGTTACTTTATGCAGGTCTCAGCGCTGAAAGCGATGTTGAAAACATGTATATGGTTGGCGATCTTTACGAATATAATATTAATGCCACATTAAGTTTCATCAACCTTTTTTCTAGCTACAACCCTGAACGCAAGTTTGACCTTTACGGCTTTGCCGGCATCGGACAATTCCATGCAAGAACAAACACCCGCGATATCTCCACTGACCAGCGCCTTGGCGTAGGCTACTACGGCAGGGTTGGTTACTTTGGCAAAGGAATTGACAATCGTGGTTTGTTCTTGGCCATCCCTTATGGATTGGGTATAAGCTATTCAATTGCAGAAAAATGGGACCTCACTTTTGAATCATCGCTGCGTTATACCGGTGCTGATGAATTGGATTCATACGTTGCCAACAAGTATGATCAATATGGTCCAACCACTTTTGGCGTAACATATAAGATGTATGCCGGAGTTGACCTGAATAAAATGGCCCGTGACTTTAACACCATACTTTTCACAGCTACACCAGAAGTTCTAGAGATGCATGGCGATTCGGTCCGAGTAACCATCACCGGCAAGGTTCCCGAAAATTATTTCCACAGCAAAGCAGCCATTCTTTTCACCCCTGTGCTTACTTACGAAGGCGGCGAAACACCACTGAAATCCATAAATCTGCTCGGCGAAGATGTAGTTGGTGATGGAATTACCATTAAAATGAAAGAAGGTGGAACATTTACCTACACCGAGGTATTCGCCTATAAACCCGAAATGGCAGTTTCAGAATTAGTGGTCACACCACTTATTTACGAACCCAAAGCCCCCGTTCCTGCTGGAATTACTGAAGAAGAAATCAAAGCAATGTACCGCAATGTTGAAGCTCCACAGGTTAAGCTTGTTGATGGTGTTATTGTAACCTCAACCAGGATTATGCATGATGAAATCGCCTTAATAGCTGATCATGGTTACGAAAAAGAAGTTATCATCAGCAAGGAAGCTAAAATATTTTTCCAGGTGAATATGCATAACCTTAATTGGAACCTTGCTCTTAATAAAAATGATGATGCAAAGAAAGGATTGAAAGAACTGGAAGATTTCCTGCGCCAGGGTTGGAAAATCCGCGACATTGATGTTAATGCATGGGCATCACCCGAAGGTGAGGAAAGATTCAACCAGGGTTTGTCAGAGCGGCGCTCACAAACCGGTTTGAAATATACCCAGGATATGCTTCGCAAATTGGTTCGCGAAAAAAACAGCATCCTAACCATTGCAAGTGTGGAGAACGATATTAAATATAACGTTCAAGCCCGTGGCGAAGATTGGGATGGTTTCATGAAAGCTGTTCAGGCTTCAAATATTCCAGATAAAAATGTAATTATCAATGTGGTTAATTCACAAGCTGATGTTAAAAAACGCGAACAGGAAATTCGCAACATGACCATTGTTTACAAGGAAATTGAAGAAAACATCCTTCCTCCGCTGCGCCGTGTTTCAATTAGCGTTAATGCTTACGAGCCTAAGAAAACCGATGAGCAAATTGCCGAACTTGCAACAACTGATCCTGGCCAGCTTGATGAGAAAGAATTGCTCTTTGCTGCTACGCTTACTGATGATAAGGACGTTCAACTTAATATCTTTAGATCAACAATTAACCAGTTCCCTGACAGCTATAAGGGTTATAATAATGCTGCAGCAATTGAACTTGAACGCGGAAACGATGCCAAGGCTGCCGAATATCTGCAGAAGGCTAATGAATTAGGTTCAGGCAAAGCAGAAGTATTAAACAACATGGGTGCTCTTGAGTCGAAAAAGAAAGACTTCAAGAAAGCTGAAGCCCATTATGCTGATGCACGCCGTTTAGGTGCAAATGTTGACCATAATCTCGGCATTGTCATGATCAATAAAGGCGATTACAGCCGTGCACTCACCTATTTTGGCGACAAAACCTGTAACCATAATGTAGCCCTCGCTCAGTTATTGTCGGGCAATATTGCAGGTGCGAACCAGAATGCAAAATGCGCTCCCGAAAAAGCCGAAACATCATACCTGCTTGCAGTTATTGCTGCCCGCACCAACGATGCACAGGCAATGATCAGCAATCTCAGCAAGGCCATATCACTTGATCCGGCATTGAAGACTGTTGCCAGGAATGATCGCGAATTCCTCAAGTTCTTTGAGAACCCTGAATTTAAAGCATTGGTACAATAAATGCCGATAGCGTTTTGAAATAAAAAAGGCTGGCCATTGCGGCCAGCCTTTTTTCAATGGTATCTAAAGGTTTTATTGTTTAAGCATTTCAGTGTAATACTTGTAAAAATAAGGAATGGTTTCAATTCCTTTATAGAACATCTCTACCGGATAGTTTTCATTGGGCGAGTGAATGGCATCAGACTCAAGTCCAAATCCCATCAATATGGATTTCTTGCCTAATACTTGTTCAAAGGTTGAAATAATAGGAATGCTTCCACCACTTCGTACCGGTACTGGCTTCTTGCCAAAAGTGGTTTCATACGCTTTGCTGGCTGCTTTATAGGCCGGGGTATTGGTAGGTGAAACATAACCTTGTCCACCGTGAAGCGCTTTTACTTCAACAGTTACATAAGGAGGTGCAATCGCTTTGAAATGTTTGGAAAAAAGTTCGGTAATTTTTAGGTGATTTTGATGAGGAACCAAACGCATTGAGATTTTTGCGTAGGCTTTGGAAGGCAAAACTGTTTTTGCTCCTTCACCGGTGTAACCACTCCATATACCATTCACATCAAGAGTAGGGCGGATGCCAGTGCGTTCATTGCTGGTGTAGCCATCTTCACCCCAGATTTCCTTAAGTTTGAGAGCTTGTTTATAATTTTCGAGGTTGAAAGGCGCTTTGCCCATTTCCGCCCTTTCTTCCAGACTGACATCTTCTACATCGTCGTAAAATCCAGGAATGGTAATATGGTTATTTTCATCATGAAGCGAGGCAATCATTTTAGCCAGGATATTGGCTGGGTTCGCAACTGCGCCACCAAACAAACCCGAATGCAAATCATGACCTGGGCCAGTAACTTCTACTTCAACATAACTCAACCCACGCAACCCGCTTGTAATTGATGGGATGTCTTTTGCTATCATACTGGTGTCAGAAACCAATATAATGTCAGAAGCGAGCATCTCTTTATGTTCTTCGCAAAATTTTCCAAGATTGGGCGAACCAATTTCCTCTTCACCTTCTATCATAAATTTTACATTGCAAGGCAGTGAATCGGTTTTAACCATTGCTTCAAATGCCTTTGCATGGATGAAGCCTTGTCCTTTATCATCGTCAGCACCACGGGCGTATATTTTTCCATCACGTACCTGAGGTTCAAACGGTGGTGTAATCCATTTTTCGATCGGGTCAACAGGCATTACATCATAATGAGCATACACCAGCACGGTTGGAAGTTTAGGGTCAATTATTTTCTCGCCGTAAACGACTGGATTGCCGGGTGTTTGAAAAATTTCCGCTTTGTCGGCTCCGGCCTTCAGGATAGTTTGTTTCCAATATTCGGCTGCTTTGTGCATGTCGGGTTTATGGTCGGCGATTGAACTGACAGAGGGTATTCTGATCAGGGCAAACAACTCTTCTAAAAACCTCTCCTTGTTGCTTTGAATGTAACTTTGAACTTTTTCCATCTTAAAAATCAATTAATTAATAGTGAATGATTGTAAAAAGGCAAAATTAAGAATTCTTTGTTAAACCTTTCCCCAAAATCAAATCACTACTTTTGTCAAGGATTCTGTTTTATGAAAATTTAACATGCTGTCTTATGAGAAAAATTCGTGTGGCTATCAATGGTTTTGGCAGAATTGGCCGGATTACCTGCCGGGCAATGGTGAACAATGATCAAATGGAACTCGTAGCAGTGAACGATCTGACCCAGGCCGATAACCTTGCTCATTTGCTGAAATATGATTCAGTGCATGGATTGTTTCCTCAAAGCGTTTCTGCCGAAGATGACTACCTTATTATTAATGGGAACCGGATAATTGTATTCAGTGAACCTGATCCTGCAAAAATTCCTTGGAACAGTTGCGATGTAGATGTTGTGATCGAATCAACCGGCAACTTCACCAACCTTCCGGATGCCATGCAGCACATCAAGGCAGGAGCAAAAAAAGTAATTATCTCAGCGCCGGCAAAAAACGAATCAGAACATGTGAAATACATTGTGCTTGGAATCAATGACCATATCATAGATAAGAGCGACCTGGTAATTTCAAATGCATCCTGTACCACTAACTGTGTAGCCCCATTGATCCAGATCATTGACGAAAACTGGAAAATTGAAAAGGGTTTCATTACCACAGTTCACAGCTATACACGCGATCAGAACCTGATTGATGCCCCACACAAAGACTGGCGGCGGGGACGGGCAGCAGCCTATTCAATTATTCCAACAACTACTGGTGCAGCCAAAGCTGCCACAAAAATATTTCCGCATTTAAAAAATAACCTGGGTGGCGCCGGCATCAGGGTTCCGGTTCCTGATGGATCTCTTACCGATTTTACATGCACCGTAAAAGAATCAACCAGCATTGCTGAGATCAACGCAGCATTTAAAGAGGCGGCTAAAACCCGTTATCCAAATATTCTACAATATACCGAAGACCCGATTGTATCCGTTGATGTGATCGGAAATACTCATTCGGCTGTTTTTGATGCAGGCCTTACCGCTGTGTTGGGCGATAAAAACAAGCTTGTGAAAGTGGTGGCATGGTATGATAATGAAATGGGATATGCTGCCAGGCTCGTTGAACTCATTCAAAAAATTTTCTGACCAAAAACCACTCTTTTTAGGGCGGTGCCGGATTCAATTACTCTTTCCATTAACTTTTCTGCTATAAGGGGGTTATTATATAGTGTTTTTAAATAAAATACTTAAACATTCTTTTAAAAAATCAATTACCCAAACCCTAATGAGTATGAAAACAGAATCCGGATTTACTTTGATGGAAGCTCATGAGTTCACCGATTGGCTCAATACACAAGATGTGAGCCGTGTGATCAATATCATACAGAACCATCATACCTACATTCCAGCTTACAGTCATTTTAATGGCAAGAACCACTTCGACCGTTTGAAAGCCATGCGTGATTATCATGTTGGCCACAACGGATGGAGTGATATTGCCCAAAACTTCACCACATTCCCTGACGGAACCATTGCCACCGGAAGGCAATTGCAATCCGTTCCTGTAGGCATAAAAGGACACAATGCACGCGGAATTTGTATAGAGCATCTGGGCAACTTCGATGCCGGGCAGGACACAATGACCGAAGCACATCGTAATACAATTATTCTAATCAATGCAGCACTTTGCCAAAAGTTTCGGCTCAATCCCACAGTTGATACAATTGTTTATCACCACTGGTTTGACCTGAACACCAGCCAACGCACCGGCGGAACAGGTGTAACCAAATCCTGCCCCGGAACTGCTTTTTTCGGGGGAAACAAAGAAGAAGCTGCAGTGAAATACTTCATCCCATTGATTCTCTCTAAGCTAACTGAATTGAGAGGCGGTGCTGCAGTAGCTGATAAGCCAGCCATTCCAGTCAGGTTTTATTACCACGTAACTGCCAGCAACCTGAATATGCGAACCGGGCCGGGAACAAACCACACACAGGTTGGAATGATCCATAACGGATCGGTGCTACCGGTTTATGAAGTTTCGGATACATGGCTAAAAGTTGACCCGGCGGGCAAATGGGTGGCTAAAAGCTTTGGTCTTTTGTTAGGGCAGGCAAGCATTAACGCCAATGTGCTTAACGTTAGATCCGGCCCGGGAACTAATTACCAGGTGGTTGCTTCTGTTAAAAAGGGCGAAGAGGTTTTTACTTATGCTGTTGAAAACAATTGGGTCAAAATTGCCATCAGCGAACAATGGGTTCATAAGGATCATATTGCCATGAAGCTCACCGCTCCTATATGACACGGTTTTCTAAGTTTCTCCATATTATAAAGGTATTTGTGTCCATACATTAAAGAACAGATGTACCAATTATCACCGAACCAACACAAGGTGGAAAATGGATTTTCGAATCATCACTATTGGTGATATAGCTTGTTGTAAATGAATATCCAATTGTGAAAAATCACCTTTTTACGCTAATTTTGCAAAAGTTCCGTTTGTTAATATTCGGATCAACTGGTTTTAAAGCTAACTATTCATCCCATAGGTCTCAATGGATATTCAATCAATTAAACTGCGCTTCGGGATCATTGGCCATTCTCCTTCACTTGACCGGGCGATTGACATTGCCAGGCAGGTTGCTCCCACAGATATCTCCGTACTGGTGAGCGGAGAAAGTGGAACAGGCAAGGAAGTATTCCCCAAAATTATTCATCAGCTCAGCGCCCGTAAACATGGGCCTTACATTGCCGTGAACTGCGGTGCCATTCCCGAAGGAACCATTGATTCTGAGTTGTTTGGCCATGAAAAAGGATCTTTTACCGGTGCCCACGAAGCCCGCAAGGGATATTTTGAAGTTGCAAATGGTGGAACCATCTTTCTAGACGAAGTTGCTGAATTGCCGCAATCAACACAGGTAAGGCTGCTGCGGGTTCTCGAATCGGGTGAGTTCATCAAGGTAGGATCATCAAAGGTGCTCAAAACCGATGTGAGAATTGTTGCTGCTACCAATGTGGATGTGAATGACTATGTGCAAAAAGGCAAATTCAGACAGGACCTTTATTACAGGCTGAATACAGTTCCAATTCAGATTCCGCCTTTGCGGGATCGGAAAAGTGATGTTTTGCTCCTTTTCAGAAAATTTGCCACCGATTTTGCAGAACGCTACCGTATGCCTGTAATTGAACTCGAAGAAGAAGCTCAGCAGATTCTGACTAACTACAGATGGTACGGTAATATCCGTCAGTTAAAAAATATTTCGGAACAGATTTCTATTATTGAAGAAAAACGCCTGATCAGCGCACAAACCCTGTTAAAATATTTACCCGAAGGCCAACACCGCGATTTGCCAATACTTTATAGACCTGAGCAAATCACCGGCGAGCTTTCTGAACGCGAATTGCTATACAAGGTACTATTCGATATGCGTCGAGATATTACTGACCTGAAAAAATTGGTTTTTGAGATCATGCAGGAAACCGGAAGAACAGAAACCTGGGCCAAAGAACTACCTCAGAAAATGCACAGGCTTTTCAAAGATAGCGAAGTGCATACACCTGAAGTGGATGATGTTTCCATTCATCAATCCTTTGGATCGCAAGACGAGACACTTGAAGAGCCCGAAGTGCTCGAAGAATCATTATTGCTTGAGAAAAAAGAACGTGAATTTATCGTAAAAGCGCTTGAAAAGCATGGAGGTAAAAGGAAATCAGCCGCCAGGGCGCTTGGTATTTCGGAAAGGACATTGTATAGAAAAATCAAGGAATATGACCTCAATGAATAAACTTGCAGTTTATTATCTGTTAGTCTTCTTTCTGGCCCTAACTTCGGGCTGTGGCGTATATTCGTTTACAGGCGCTTCAATTCCACCCGAAGCCAAAACGATTTCAATCCAGCAGTTTCCAAACAACGCACCCCTTGTTCAACCCGTACTCAGCCAGCTGCTCACTGATGCATTGAGTGACAAATTCTCCTCACAGACCAATCTGAGCCAGGTTCCTATAAACGGGGATCTTGCATTTGAAGGCTCTATCACTGATTACCGCACACAACCGGTAGCTATCACCGGCGACCAAACTGCCGCGATGAACCGGCTAACTATTGCAGTAAAGGTTGTTTTCACAAACCGTGTAGATGAAAAGCAGAATTTTGAGACTACTTTTTCGCAATTTAAAGATTATGACAGTTCCCTGCCACTATCATCCGTAGAAGAAACATTGATGGGTGAGATAATTGAAGCCCTTGTGCAGGACATATTTAACCGATCTGTGGTAAACTGGTAGGCATATGAATCTCCAGGATTTTGAAGCATATATTGATAATCCCGCTTTACTTGATGCCTCGGCAACAGAATTGCTGAAAAACATCCTGGCAGAATATCCTTATTGCCAGTCGGTTCATGTATTATATGCCCGCAATCTTAAGAACCTGAAACACATTTCTTACAGTTCTCAACTTCGGGTGGCAGCCGCTTATGCCGGAAACCGGGCAATATTAAAAAGTGTTTTGCATGCCGAACCCAAAGCTGATAACTTTGTATCAGACCGCGTAGATATTGAAGAAGAGTTTGAAGTACTGCCTGTGGGGTCGGATTGGTCCGGCACAGCTCAAGCTCCAGATACTGACGAACCACTAGTAACAACCAACCTTGAGGGTGAAGAAAAACCTAGACAAGAGATTTTGTCGAAAGATGAAATCGTTGACCGTTTCATTCATGCGAAACCGCATATTTCAAGGCCCCAGAAGGATTTTTTTAACCCGGTGAATTATGCCCGCCAAAGCGCTGTTGACAATGAAACAATTGTGAGCGAAACACTGGCAAAAATTTTCCTCAAACAAGGACATACCGAAAAAGCTATAAAAGTTTACGAAAAACTGAGTTTGGTTTTTCCTGAAAAAAGAACTTACTTTGCAAACCTTATCGAAAAAATAAAAGACAATCACAAGTAACACATTATCAATTTAATAACATTTTTGTCATGGGCGGATATATTTTAATTTCGGTGTTAATATTAATCACATGCACCCTTTTGGCCCTCATCGTTCTGGTTCAGAATTCAAAAGGCGGTGGATTAGCTTCAAATTTTGCTTCATCGAACCAATTCATGGGTGTTCGTAAAACGGCTGATTTCCTCGAAAAATCAACATGGACTCTTGCAGTTGTACTGTTGGTTTTAAGCCTTTTTAGTGTTTTTGTTATTCCCCGCCATCAGGCCACTAATGTTGCCGATACTGAATTAAGGCAACAAATTGAAGCCGGCACCGCAACTCCTGTTCAGGATTATCAAATGCCACCGGAAGAATAAGCTCTATTAACTCAATCTAATCAAATGTCAGAATGTCACTGGTTCTGACATTTTTTTTTGCCATAACCGGCATCATTACCTGACTTAGTAATTTTGGCAATTGCTGATTAGAACTTAATATTCGGAGTTAAATTATTGAACGGTATAGATTTACAGACACTGTTGCTCATTAATTACTGATACGCACCGAATACTATATCCTTCTTTGGCACAAATTATGTCAGTGAGGCGCTCAGGAAAAAATCCACATGAAGTTATTGTATGTCTAACATAAAAATCAATTAAAAATGGCAAGTTTGAACATTAAACCAATTGCAGGAACGCAGAATCGCGTCGTTATAGAACCTGCTCCAGCTGAGGAAAAAACCAAAAGTGGTATCATTATTCCCGATACCGCAAAAGAAAAACCACAAAGAGGAACAGTAATATCTGTTAGCGAGCTGGATGAGAAAGGTAACAAACCTTCAGTAAAACCAGGCGATAAAGTATTGTACGGAAAATATTCAGGAACTGAGATCAATGTGGAGGGTTCTGATTACCTGATCATGCGCGAATCGGACATTCTCGCTGTTATCTAATTTAAAATTCAGTTTAATCTTAAAAAAATATAACAATGGCTAAAAAAATAATATTCAATCTTGAAGCCCGCGATCAGCTTAAAAAGGGCGTTGACGCATTATCAAATGCAGTGAAAGTAACATTGGGACCCAAAGGCCGCAATGTAATTATTGATAAATCCTATGGCGCACCAATGATTACGAAGGATGGTGTTACTGTTGCAAAAGAAATTGAACTCAAGGATCCCATTGAAAATATGGGCGCACAAATGCTTAAAGAAGTTGCCTCAAAAACTGCAGATGTAGCCGGTGACGGCACTACCACTGCAACGGTTCTTGCCCAGGCAATTGTAACAGCGGGCTTGAAAAATGTAGCCGCCGGCGCAAATCCAATGGATCTGAAAAGAGGCATTGACAAGGCTGTTATCAAGGTGATTGAAAACCTGAAAAAACAATCAAAGGAAATTGGTGACAGTTTTGAAAAAATTGAACAGGTTGCTTCTGTTTCGGCCAATAATGATGCCCACATTGGCAAACTGATTGCCGAAGCTATGGGAAAGGTTAAAAAAGAAGGTGTGATCACAATTGAAGAAGCCAAAGGCATTGAAACAACTGTGAAGGTTGTTGAAGGTATGCAGTTTGACCGTGGTTATATTTCTCCATACTTTATTACCGATGCTGAAAAAATGGAAGCAGTTTATGAGAACCCTTATATCCTGATCCATGATAAAAAAATCAGTGTCATGAAAGACATGCTTCCTGTGTTGGAAAAAGTTGCACAGTCAGGCCGTCCGATGGTTATTATCTCCGAAGATGTTGATGGCGAAGCGCTGGCAACCCTTGTTGTAAATAAGATCCGCGGTTCGTTGAAAATCGTTGCCGTTAAAGCTCCTGGTTTTGGTGATCGCCGAAAAGAAATGCTGGAAGATATTGCCATCCTCACCGGCGGTACAGTTATTTCAGAGGAAAAAGGCTACAAACTTGAAGATGCAACCCTCAGCTATTTGGGTCAGGCAGAAAAAGTAAGTGTTGATAAAGACAACACAACCATTGTCAGTGGCAAAGGACAGAAGTCGGATATTGAAGGCCGGATCAAACAGATTAAAGCACAAATGGAAACCACCACTTCCGATTACGACCGCGAAAAACTACAGGAACGCCTCGCAAAACTTGCCGGTGGTGTTGCCGTGATTTATGTAGGCGCTGCCAGTGAAGTGGAAATGAAAGAGAAGAAAGACCGCTTCGACGATGCTTTACATGCAACACGTGCCGCTATTGAAGAAGGCATAGTGCCAGGTGGCGGTATTGCTTACATTCGTTCGATTGATGCGCTTGGTTCAGTAGATTGCGAAAATGAAGACGAAGAAACAGGCGTTCAGATCGTGAAAAGAGCCCTTGAAGAACCATTGCGCCAGATCGTAGAAAACGCAGGCATGGAAGGATCAGTTGTAGTTCAAAAAGTAAAGGAAGGCTTAGGTGATTATGGCTTCAATGCCAGGACCGATGTGTACGAAAACCTTTATGAAGCCGGTGTTATTGATCCAACCAAAGTTACCCGTGTTGCGCTTGAAAATGCCGCTTCTATTGCAGGAATGCTGCTTACAACTGAATGCGTTGTAGCTGATATTAAAGAAGATAAAGACACGCCTGCCATGCCAAATCCCGGAATGGGTGGTATGGGCGGAATGTACTAATCAATTCCTGTTTACCTTATCTCCAACAGCCGTTTTGTCAGCAAAACGGCTGTTGCTGTTTTATATCTGAAGCCTGACACGCTTATTTACCGGTTCCTGAGTTTTTTATACCCGGCTTACTTAATTTAACTAACTTCGTATAATTAAATATAAATTTTACTGATTATGAAATCAATAAGATATTTCCTGGCATTGATGATAATGTTGTTTTTCGCTTTTGTTAATCTATATTCGCAAAACATTGAACAAAGTTCAAAAATCCCTGTTGATGGTGTTACTGGTTTGATCACGTACCAGGATGTAGTGCAAACAGAAGGCAACAAACAGGAACTATTTAACAGGGCCGTTGGCTGGGTTAACCAGTTTTATGTGAACCCAACAGAAGCAACAAAGGTAAGAAGTCCTGAAAGCGGCATAATTGAAATAGTTCACCGTTTTAAGATCACCAACGAAGTGGAAGGGGGTGTCCAAGCCGATGCAGGCACTATCTTATATTCTTTGAAAATTGAATTGCGTGATGGACGGTTCAGGTACTCAATGGACAATTTCGTTTTGCGGCAAGCTTCCCGGTTTCCTGTAGAACGTTGGCTTGACAAAAGCGATCAGGCATATAATCAGAACTGGGATAACTATCTGAGTCAGGTTGATGTTTTTGCAATAAGCCTTGTGGAAAGTTTGAAAACGGCAATGCAACCAGAAGTAATATTAAAAGAGGAAGAGTGGTAAAACACTTTAAGGTCTTTTTGTGAATTTATAACAGTAACATGAAAAAGAATGATACAATCAAAGGGTTTTCAAAATTAAGTAAAGAAAACAAGATTGAGAGGATCGCATCTTTTCTTCAGGAACCGCAAGCGGGGGTAAGTTTGCTTAAGTCGTTCTGGCATGCAGATTCAGGTGTTCAAAAACTTCTTGATGAGTTTAGTGAAAATACCATTTCAAATTATTTTTTCCCCTATGGTGTTTCACCCAATGTTATGATCAACGGTGAAGTACTGATGGTTCCGATGGTTATTGAAGAGAGTTCGGTAGTTGCAGCAGCCGCCAACAGCGCCCGTTTCTGGATCGAGAGAGGTGGATTTCACAGCAAGGTAATTTCAACAACAAAAGTTGGTCAGGTGCATTTCATCTGGGAAGGTGATCACGATTTATTAAATGCATACTTCCATGAGCTACGCTCATTAATGCTTGGTCGAACAAGGACCATTACTGCAAACATGGAGAAACGGGGCGGTGGTATTTTGGATATTGAACTGCTCAATAAGCGTCATGAGATTTCAGGCTACTATCAGATTGTTGCTTCGTTTGATACCCGTGATGCCATGGGGGCAAATTTTATAAATACCTGCCTTGAAGAATTTGCTGAGGTTCTGAAAACAAACCTGGATATGAATCCCAAATTAGGAGGCTACGAATGCCAGGTGATCATGTCAATATTATCAAATTATACACCTGAATGCCTCGTTGAAACATGGGTCGAGTGCCCTGTTGAAGAACTTAAAGGCATTGATGATGCCACTGATCCTGAAGAATTTGTTAAGAAGTTCATTAAAGCTGTTGAGATTTCGCATGTTGATGTATTCAGGGCCGCGACCCATAACAAAGGTATCTTTAATGGAATTGATGCAGTAGCCCTTGCTACTGGTAATGATTTCCGTGCCGTTGAAGCCTGCGGGCATGCTTATGCTTCCCGCACCGGCAGGTATAAAGGCTTAACCGAGGTTGAAGTGAAAAACAATATTTTCAAATATAAACTTTCTATTCCGCTGGCCCTAGGAAGCGTTGGTGGTTTGACCCACTTGCATCCATTGGCAAGATTCTCACTTGAATTGATGGGAAACCCATCAGCAGAAAAACTTATGATGATTGCCTCTGCTGTTGGTCTTGCGAACAATTTCAGTGCATTAAAGTCGCTGGTGACCAAAGGCATTCAAAAGGGTCATATGAAAATGCATTTGCTTAACATACTGAATACCTTTAAAGCTTCAGAGACTGAAAAAAAACTGGCAGTTGAATATTTTAAAACAAATCTTGTATCGAACCTTAATGTTTCAAACTTCCTTAATCAAATAAGGTTCAAAAAAATAAAAGGTAACTAAACGTGGCTCCCCATTATTACAAATCGAACGGTAAATTATTGATTTCAGGTGAGTACCTGGTGATGCATGGTGCGGTTGCCTTTGCTATTCCGGTCCGTTTCGGTCAAAGCCTGGAAGTGCTGGAGTCTGATGCTGAAAGCGTGTTAAGGTGGGAGACGTATGTTGAGGAAAATTCCTGGTTCAAGGCTGAATATGAATTGCCAGGGCTTGGGATCGCAAACCATAATAACAGTAAATCTGCTGCATTTGTACATGAAGTTCTTCTTGCCGCCCAAGGTGTGAACCTAGATTTTTTAAATGGTTCTGGCGGATTGCAGGTTGATTGCAGAATTGATTTCAACATGGAATGGGGTCTTGGATCAAGTTCTTCCCTCATTTCCAATATTGCTTATTGGGCTGGTATTGATCCTTTTATGCTTCATGAAAAGGTTTCAAATGGCTCAGGCTATGATATTGCTTGTGCGCGATTAAACAAACCTATCTTATACGAAAACTCAAATGGCACCAAGAAGATTATTACCGTTGAGTTCCAACCGAAATTTCTTAAGAACCTGTATTTTATTTACCTCGGCAAAAAGAAAGACTCTCAAGCCGATGTGAAATTATTTAAGAATGATAAGCGTGACTTCATAGTTGAGGTTAAACAAATCAGTGACATCAGCAGGAAAATGGCATCCAGCAACAACTATGAAGAGTTTGGCAAGCTGATGCGCGATCATGAAGAGATACTGACTTCAGTATTGGGGAGGCCATCACTCAAAGAAACCAATTTCAACGATTTTGACGGCGAGATAAAATCTCTGGGAGCCTGGGGTGGTGATTTTGCAATGGCATTGTGGCCTCATGAATCGGAAGAACTTAAAATGTATCTTGCCACGAAAAACCTTGGTGTCTACTTTGGCTATAATGAAATGATATACAAAACCGATGAGCAGGCATAACGAGAAAAATAAAATACCAGCAATGGACGAACCAACATTTGAGTTCGAAGCAGGTTGGCAAAGTCCATCTAACATTGCGCTTGTAAAATACTGGGGAAAAACCGCTAACCAAATTCCCATCAATCCGTCGTTGAGTATGACCCTGCATTCTTCAGTTACCCGAACGAGTATTCGGGCGGTGAAGAAGAATAAAGCATCAAGAAAAGTTCAGCTTAAGTATAGATTCGAGGGAGAGGAAAATATTGCATTCCAATCAAAGGTCTTGGTTTTACTTAATAACCTGGTTGATGAATTCCCTTTTTTAAATGAGTATTCACTTGAGATTGATAGCACAAATACATTTCCGCATTCGGCTGGTATTGCATCTTCGGCGTCATCCATGAGTGCACTTGCACTTTGCCTGTTAAGCATTCAGGAAAAAATCACAGGAAAAAAAATGAATTTTCATGCGTTTTATAAAAAAGCCTCTCATATTGCCAGGCTTGGATCAGGAAGCGCAAGCCGCTCAGTTTACGGAAATTATGTTTTGTGGGGCAAGTACATCAAGGTGCCTAAATCGGGCAATTTAACTGCCATTCCGTTACCTGTGAAATCCCATCCTTTATTTTCAAACCTTAACGACAGTATTCTTGTTATTGATCAGGCAGTTAAACCTGTATCAAGCCGGGCCGGACATGAGAAAATGGGAACACACTTTTTTAGAAAAGGTCGCATCGAGCAAGTAAACGAACATTTAATAGTAATAATAAAAGCAATAATGTCAGGCGATTGGGATTCTTTTAGCCGGGTTGTTGAAAATGAAGCGTTCACATTGCATGCGTTAATGATGAGTTCTGATCCCGGCTTTACCCTTATGCAACCTGCCACATTAAAAGCAATTGAGAAATTAGCTTCTTTCCGATCACAGTACGGTGTAAAGATTACCTTTACACTCGATGCAGGCCCCAACCTTCATCTGCTCTATCCGGATGAAAACAAAGCTAACATTCAGGATTTTATCAAACAAGAGCTTGCCCCCTTATGCACGAACAATTACGTTATTCACGATCGGATCGGTTCAGGGCCGGTTCAAATCAATTAAACCATCATTCATGAAAAAAAAACCAGATATATTTTATTCCAAAATACTCTTATTTGGAGAGTACAGTATCCTCTGTGATTCTATGGGGCTTACAATACCTTACACCCACTTTAAAGCTGAACTGAGTTTTGTCAAAGACAATAAATATACTGACCTCGATTATGCCCACAGCAGCAATGAACTGTTGGCCCAATATCTGCCTTACATCCAAAATCTAAAGCTCAAAAACGAATTGAAATGTAACTTTGATGTTGATGCATTTGCCAGGGATCTGAAAAATGGTCTTTATCTTGAAAGTAATATTCCGCAAGGATATGGTGTAGGAAGTTCCGGCGCACTGGTTGCTGCTTTATACAAAAGATATGTTTCCGATCCGTTTCCTGATGATGGTGTAATGACATCAGAGCAAATTAACGAGTTCCGCTTGCAGCTATCTCAATTGGAATCATTCTTTCATGGAACCAGTTCGGGCATTGACCCATTGAACTGCTATCTTGGACAACCTCTCCTCATCCGTTCGCGCAAGGATATTTCAGTTGTGGGTATTCCAGGTGATGAACAGAATAAAGAAGGAGGTATTTTCCTGCTGAATACCGGTACGCCAGGAAAAACTGAACCATTGGTAAATTTGTTCATGGAGAAATGCCAGGATGATTCTTTTAAGCAAAACCTCCAAAACATTATGATCCCACTCAACAATAATTGCATCACAAGCCTGATCAATGGTGAAACTGCAGCATTTTTTGAGAACCTTCATAAACTTTCTGCCTTCCTGCTTGAGAACCTCAAACCTATGATCCCGCATAATTATGAGAAATTATGGAAACTTGGCCTTGAATCCGGTGATTTCTATATAAAATTATGTGGTTCCGGTGGAGGTGGTTTCCTCCTTGGGTTTACACGTAATTATGAAAAAGCCAAACGCATATTGAAGTCGCAGAACATTGATGTAATTCCTGTCTATCTCAATTCGTAATACATGGTTCTGGCTATTTTTATAAGTGTATTGACATGCTTGCAGTCATGACCTATATTTGCAAATGGGTCATCATTTATTTTATGTTTATAATTCATGCATGTTATGCCAACAGACAAACTCATTTTATCTGGTCAAATAGTTGATGTAATCAACCGAAGGATATTTCCGGGACATATCGAAGTAAAAAATGGAAAAATTCAAACTGTGATTGAAGACGCAGATGTCCCGTCGCAATTTATCTTACCCGGTTTGATTGATGCGCACATACATGTGGAAAGTTCTATGCTGATTCCATCTGAGTTTGCAAGTATAGCCGTGGTTCATGGCACTGTGGCTGCAGTAAGCGATCCGCATGAAATTGCCAACGTTCTTGGAATTGCTGGCGTAAAGTTTATGATTGAAAATGGCAAGAAAGTTCCTTTTAAGTTCTTTTTCGGAGCGCCTTCCTGTGTGCCTGCAACTGGTTTCGAAACATCAGGCACATCTTTAGGACCCAATGCAGTTGCTGAAATGCTGGACTGGAAAGAAGTTTACTACCTCTCTGAAATGATGAATTTTCCTGGCGTACTTTTTCACGATCCCGATGTAATGGCCAAACTTGAAGCCGCACAAAAGCGTAATATGGTGATTGACGGGCATGCACCTGGCCTCACAGGAGAGGATGCCCGGAAATACGCCCAGGCTGGAATTTCAACCGATCATGAATGTTTTACATTGGAAGAAGGGCGCGAAAAAGCTTCTTATGGCATGAAGATCCTGATCCGCGAAGGCAGCGCTGCTAGAAATTTTGACACATTAATTCCCCTGATAAAAGAATGCCCTGATCAGATAATGTTCTGTTCTGACGATAAACATCCAGACGAACTCATTAAAAGCCATATCAACTGCCTTGTATCAAAGGCTGTAAATGCAGGGTACGATGTGCTGGACACTGTAAGTGCCTGCACAGTTAACCCTGTAAGACATTATGGTTTGCCTGTAGGTTTGCTGCAGCCGGGTGATGATGCAGATTTGATCGTCGTGGATTCGCTTGCAAACATGAATGTTTTACAAACATATATCAAGGGCGTTAAGGTAGCGGAAAATGGACAATCACTTCTATCAAAGATTGATGAAAAACCGATAAACAGGTTCGAAGCAACAAAAGTGACTTCAACTGACATAGTAGTTGCGGCTCAAGGTTCACATATTAATGTTATTGAAGCCTTGGATGGACAGATTGTTACAAAACGTAAGACAATGAAAGTCAGCGTTCAGAATGGTAAAATAGTTAGCGATCCTATCCGGGATGTGCTGAAAATGGTTGTACTCAATCGCTATTTTCCCGCTCCACCATCTGTAGGGTTCGTAAATGGGTTCGGAATGAAGCGAGGTGCAATAGCATCAACAGTAGCGCACGACAGCCATAATATTATCGCTTTGGGAACCGATGATGCAGCGATTTGTGAAGCAATCAATCATTTAATTGATGCCAAAGGTGGAATAGTTGCCGTTGATGACAATAACCACCTGCTGCTTTCACTTCCTGTTGCCGGACTGATGTCGCTTGAAAATGGATTCGAGGTTGCCCGTAAATATGAGCTTCTCGATGCGATGGTTAAGCAAATGGGATGCAGTTTATCTGCCCCCTTCATGACTTTGTCTTTCATGGCTTTGCTGGTTATCCCGGAGCTAAAACTCAGTGATAAAGGGCTTTTCGATGGAAACAAATTCGCATTTGTTTCTTTGTTTGACAACAAGGATAAATAAATTTATATATTTAACAGCAAGTTATGTCAATTGGCTTATATTTGCACAAATAATTATTCACATGAAAAGCAACGATTTGGACGTAGTTAAACTAGAAGCTGCTGCGAGCAAGCTTAGGGCCATGGCCCACCCCATGCGGATAGCCATCATTGATCTTCTGAAAGAAGAAAAGAAATTGAGTGTAACTCAGATTTACGAACGCCTTAATATTGAACAGGCTGCTGCCTCCCATCATTTGAATATCTTGAAAACCAAGGGTATATTGGTATCAAAAAGAGATGGAAAGAAAATCCATTATGCGCTGAAGCATAAAGCACTTACTGATATAATTTATTGTATCAATAAGTGTCATAGCGACTAAGCCTGCAATAGTAGGCAAAGATCAATCAGCAGGTTTTGAAGTTTAGTAGATAATCATTTGATTGTTCTCAGAAGTTAGCAGTTAGGCATAAATTAATCTGACCCTGCAAGGTGAAACATTCAAATTCACCGTGCAGGGTCGTATTTGTATCCGAGGTTCTGTTTCAGTTGCCGGGTATAGTAAAGGTTTCTTCGAGATCCCAATTGGCGCGCAATTCCAATGTTTTGTCGAAAACATACACACGCTCAGGCTGATGAGCCGGGTACGCTCCTGTATCCCACTTATTATTTGAATTGATATCGTGAGTTAGTTTTACCTGGTACTTAACGGGGTTTAAAAATGAAAACCGAATTTGTTTTTGCTCCAGACCAATGATTTTCTGTTGCATTACCACGCCTTTTTCATCAAGCAAATCAACAATAAGTTGTCCCTGAGAAAAGCTATGTGCCAGGTTGACCACTAAATTGCCATAATCGCTTTGCATTTTCGTTTTGAAACTTTGCTGAAGTGTATCATTGCTATGGCCAAAAATACTAACAAAAGTTGAGTCAGGGATGAGTAAATCGTACATGGTGCTGTCCTTCCATTTGTAACTTAGAAATGCCAGTCTTTTTACTTCATCAATGAACTGAATTTCTGGCTCAACCCGTATAGAATCTTCGAGCAGCAAAATCTTTTCCAGGTCGAAGGAATCAACGGGTTCATTGAAAGTCAGTTTTATCGGTTGATGAATATCCAAAGGCCCTGAACGGGGCAAATTACTTTTGATATCCAACCAGGTTTTGGTTGTATCAGATTGTTTATCTGCTCTGTAAGTTTGCATTTGGGTAAGGGCAATTCTCACGGTATCGGTTTCCATCCGGCTTGCGATCACTTCCATTGCAATGCTATCCTGCTGAAAATTCATAATCCAGTAGGTAATTGTATCAGAGTTGCTGCTATTCTCAGTGATTTTCCATTCCTCTTCGATCGGTGGTATTGGATTTATGCTTAAACCTTTAACCGGAAACCGGAAAATGAACTGTAGTTTGTTTGGGTGCAGGTATTCGGATTGCATTAGGCGTTGGGTTGAATCAACTTCGTTAAACAAGAATAGCGTCAGGCTTTTGGTTTCCAGGCTTATATCCAATGAGTCGTTTGCGGCTATGGTATCTTGAACAACCAATGAATCCCGTTCCACCAGCACCACTTCATATTCATCTTTTTTATCATAATCGAGATCCAGACTCAGCTCATCTTCCGGATGATGGAGCAGTACTGTGTCAATTACGGTTATGTATTCTTTTTCCTGAACCAATGTATCAACTTCGGAAAGTGTATCTGCTATCTGGGGCCTCACGGGTGCATTGGGATAAACTTCGGTTTCTAAAAAGGCGATTTCCTCATTAGGCTGATCGTAAATGAGGTTAGCGTTCACATCGCGCAAAGCGAAGATTTTGTAAGGGATATCACGCAGGTTTGTAAATGTAAAATCACCTTTGTCGTTGGTTCTGGAAATATAATATGGCCGCTCCAGCATCGGAATTGAATCTTCGTAGCTGTCGTAAAGCATGACAAACACTTCTTTTTCAGGTAGCAATGTTTTGGCATTAAGTACCTTGCCTTTTAATTCCATTGAGTCAAGGACCGCTCCGGTTGAAAAAACAAAACGGTAATTATCCAAAGGGTTTCCTTCGTTGAAGTCTGAAATTGCATTGCCAAAAAAGAGGGTATAGGTAGTCTTTGGCCTCAACTCTTCGGTGAGCTTAATAACAAGAGATTTGCCCTGTAGCCGGGTTTCCGGGGTTTTAATAAATGGCGGCGAGCTTAAAAACTGCTGCGAAAGATTCTTTATCTGTACATATTCATTGAAAGTGAGCCTGATTTCAGAAGCAGCAAAATTAACTGAACCGTTTTCTGGTTCGGATTGCAAAATAACCGGAGGTTCTGTATCACGCGGGCCACCGGTTGGCGCTACAGGGTTGGCACAGGCTGAAAGGATCAGCAAAACAATCATTGCAAAATACCTTGAAGGAAAATTACACAAAATACCCGGAATCGTTTTTTTATTACTCATGCCTGTGCAGAAAGTGCTGATTGAGTTACAAACCTAAATGAAATATCTTTATGAGCGTAAATCTGTGCCAGATTATTGCGTTATATGCATTAATAAATACTGTGGGTGCTAAACCCTTATCTTTATCTGTTGTTATGTAAAAGAACAAATTCTATTTTTTGCCATGAAACAATTTATCTCTCTATTACTTTGCCTTGGATTTGGTTATATACTTTCAGCGCAGGTGCATGACTTTAATCCCGAACACATTGGTTGTGCCTGCAACAAGCAAATATCTCACCTAAGGCTTGAGAATAAGCCTGAATCCTCAGGTTTGGAGATGGATCAGAAATATAACCGATATGAATGGTTTATTGATCCGGCGGTTTTGTATATCAGCGGCGCGGTTACTTCAGTACATGTATTGAATGAAGATAGCGATCAGGTTACCTTTGATCTTTCCCCGGCGCTAACAGTTGATTCAGTAATATATCACGGCCAGGCAGCAGGCTATCTTCATGCCGGCCATGTGCTTACAATATCCCTACCTCAAACTGTGATGGCAGGCTCGCTGGATTCAGTAAGCATTTATTATCAGGGCGCACCCCAATCAGGTTCTGGATTTGGCTCATTCGTGCAAGATTCTCATGCCGGTATTCCGATTATCTGGACACTTTCCGAACCTTATGGCTGCTCCGACTGGTGGCCTTGTAAGAACGGGCTCACTGATAAAATTGACTCTATTGATGTTATTGTTACATCACCACTACCACACCGCACAGCATCGAACGGCTTACTTGTAAATGAATGGGTTGAAGACGGAAACAGGACGTGCCACTGGAAACACCGTTATCCCATTGTTCCTTACCTGGTTGCTATTGCAGTAACCGATTATGGGATTTATAGCGATTGGGTTCCATTTGAAAACGATTCCATTGAAGTGCTCAACTATGTGTTCCCGGGCCAGATGGGGACTATACAAACCCAAACGCCTGGCCTCATACCAATTATGGAGTTATTCAACGATTTGCTCGAACCTTATCCTTTTATCCTCGAAAAATATGGGCACGCCCAATTTGGATGGGGTGGGGGAATGGAACATCAAACTATGAGCTTTATGGGAAGCTTTGGCCATGAATTGATGGCCCATGAGCTTGCACACTCCTGGTTCGGAAATAAAATTACTACAGGTTCCTGGGCCGATATATGGATAAACGAAGGTTTTGCTACTTATTTAACCGGGATTACCTACGAACATATGTTTGACGGATTTTATTGGATGCCCTGGAAAGAGCAGAATATTAACTGGGTAACATCGCAGCCTGGAGGTTCAGTTTTTGTTGACGATACAACATCGGTTTCCCGGATATTCAGTTCAAGGTTATCGTATAGCAAAGGAGCGCTTGTACTGCATACGTTGCGATGGGTTATTGGCGATGAAGCTTTTTTCCAGGCACTTCATGATATGCTTAACAGTCCGGAGCATGCCTACAACTTTATGGTAACTCCTGAATTGATCACTTTTTTTGAACAAGCCTCGGGAATGGACCTAACCTATTTTTTCGATCAGTGGTTTTACGGACAAGGTTTTCCTTCTTATATTACCCAATACCATACTTTTGATGAAACCGAAGCCGTAATTACACTTTATCAGAGCCAGTCGCATTCATCAGTTCCGTTTTTCCGTTTGCCTGTTCCTATCCGCTTAAGCGCTCCAGGCTACGACACCTTGATCGTATTGGATAACACATTTAGCGGTCAAACCTTTGCAATTGATCCGGGCTTCGTGCCAACGAGCATTGAGATTGACCCTGATCTCTGGTTGATCTCAAAAAATAACCAGGTAATTATTGGCATAGGAGAAGTTGAGAAAAACAGCCAGGTTAAGGTCTTTCCCAATCCGGCTGCTGATAAAATTTTTATTGAAAGTCAATTGCCAATAAATGCCATAAGCTTTATTGCGGCTGACGGAAAAATGGTGCAAGCCAAAGAGTTTGTTCAAACGCATGGAAGTCTTTATCAGGCAAATGTTGAATTTCTTTCGCCCGGTTTTTGGGTTGTGAGAGTTCAGGTTGGCGAGCAGGTAATGCATCAAAAAGTAATGATTGACAGGTAGTGTCTGTTTCAAAAGGCCTAAATAATCAGGTAATGCCTGGAACTGATTATCATTTTCTTACACACCTGACAAGATAAGCCTGAATAAGGTTCAGATTGCATTTGATTTAGTACAAGCTCCTGAATGTAACATAAGAAATAGTCTATCTGAAGTTTTTTATGTAGGTTTGATCTCTAAATTTCAATGCATTGGTAGCAAACGCAAGTCAATCACTTTATACTCGAAATTTTGTTTTACTCTGTATTGCCAACCTCTTCATGGGCACAGGTTTTTATTTCCTGATCCCAACCTTGCCCGTGTATATTGTTGATGTGTTGGATGCCGGACCCGGCATGGTAGGTTACATTCTGGCTGCATATACACTTTCTGCAATGATTATTCGTCCACTCATCGGCTATTCACTGGATGCTTATGGACGTAAATGGATTTACCTGTTTTCGTTTCTGGCTTTTTCGGCCATGCTTGGACTTTACACACTTGCCTATACCTTCATCTGGCTGATGATTCTGCGTTTTATGCATGGATTTGCGTGGGGCGCAGCTACCACTTCCTCCTCCACCATTATTGTGGATATTGTGCCCGGAAAAAGACGCGGCGAAGGTATTGGTATTTACGGACTCTCGTTTACACTGGCAATGGCCATAGGGCCGGTAATCGCGCTGGCGATAATGGGCGATGGCAATTACAATCGCATGTTCCTCTCATCAATGGCGATTGCCCTTACGGGATTTCTGTTGGTGTTGCTTGTAAGTTTCCCAGCGTATGAAGAACCTGTAAGTCAGGGCAAGCTTAGTTTAAGCCGTTTTATTGAGCCAAGAACCTTGCCTGTAGCTTCGATCCAGTTACTTTTTGGTATTGCCTACGGTGGCCTGATGTCGTTTATTACCCTTTATGCCAGGCACTACGAAGTGGGCCAACCAGGTATATTTTTCACTGTTTTTGCCATTGGAATAATGGTTTCCCGCCTTGTGTCAGGCAGAATATTCGATCGCAAAGGCCCGTCGCTGCTAATGCTTACCGGCCTGGTTTCAGGTGCAGGCGGCTTTCTGGTTCTGGGATTGATGGGAAGTTTTTCAGGATTTATACTGGCAGCAATACTCGTAGGGATTTGTATGGGAGTGGTGATGCCAACCCTTCAAACAATGGCCAACAATGTGGTTGAATCCCACCGCCGTGGCGCTGCCAATGCAACATTTATTACTGCCTTTGATATAGGTATTGGCGGAGGGTCTATGGTACTTGGTTTACTTGCTGAATTAACCTCGCTGAAGGGGATGTACCTGGTATCGTCAGGAATTTTGATTATTGCTGTAATACTGTTTTTTACGTTCGTGCTCGGATTTTATAGGAGAAACAGGGTAGTGGATATATAGTTGATATTTTGTGAACACAAATCTGCCGTTCAATCTTTGTTTGCAGTTGAGCCTGAGTTTAATTCCGATGTAAAGTGAAATTCAATTTCCGGGAAAGCTTCCCGCATAGTTTTCAGCATCCACTCACTTTCGGCCAGGTAAACCGGGCGATTCTCTTTGTCGTAAGCAATATGCTGGATCCGGTTCTGAATAAATTTGTCCAGAACCGTCTTACTGGCTGAGGTAATCCAGCATGCCTTGTAGTAGTTGAGTGTATGAAACGAGCAGGAAGCGCCATATTCGTGCAAGAGCCTGAACTGTATCACTTCAAACTGCAATTCGCCAACGGTGCCAATTACTTTAATATTTCCTGGCTGCTTAACAAATAACTGGGCCACACCTTCATCGGTCAACTGGCGGACTCCTTTTTCAAGTTGTTTTGTTTTTGCCGGTGTTTTATTTATCAGTTCCTTGAAAATCTCGGGAGAGAAACTTGGAATTCCTTTGAAAGAAATTACTTCGCCTTCAGTCAGCGTATCGCCAATTTTAAAAGTTCCTGTATCGTATAAACCAATTACATCGCCGGGAAAAGCAACATCAATTACATTTCTGTCGCCGGCCATGAAACTTGCCGGACTTGAGAAACGGATTTTTTTGTTGAGCCGCACATGATGATACACCTTGTTTCGCTCAAACATGCCCGAAACAATCCTGCAAAATGCAATCCTGTTGCGGTGATTGGGGTCAATGTTGGCATGGATCTTAAATATGAACCCGGAAAAAGTTTCCTCTGAAGGTAGAACCGTTCTTTTATCCGTTTCCCGGCTTCGGGGCTTTGGCGAAATGCGGATGAAGGTTTCCAGCAGTTCCTTGATGCCGAAGTTGTTGATTGCACTTCCAAAAAACACAGGGGCCAGGTATGCTTCGCTATACAAATGCTGGTCGAAAGGTTCGTAAACATTTTCAATCAAATCAACTTCTTCTCTTAGTTTTTTTGATGCTCTTTCGCCAATCTGATTTTCCAATTCCTCATCGTTCAAGTCGTTGATTACTATTTCGAGGTCAGAAAGGCTTGTTTTATTGGGTGCAAAAAGCCGCAGGTATTTTGACAGCAAGTTATAAACGCCCTGAAATTCAGATCCCATTCCTATAGGCCAGGTAAGCGGGCGGGTATGAATGTTGAGTTCTTGCTCAACCTCTTCGAGCAGATAGAATGGGTCTTGCCCTTCGCGGTCTAATTTGTTGATGAAAATGATGACAGGTGTATGGCGCATCCGGCAAACTTCCATGAGTTTGCGGGTTTGCTCCTCCACGCCTTTGGCACTGTCAATCACCAGTATCACACTGTCAACAGCCGTTAATGTCCGATAAGTATCTTCAGCAAAATCTTTGTGGCCGGGTGTATCAAGTATATTGATCTTGTGATCCATATACTCAAAACTCATCACGGAGGTAGCAACCGAAATGCCTCTCTGCTTTTCAATTTCCATGAAATCGGAAGTGGCGGTTTTAACGATCTTGTTGCTTTTTACAGCGCCCGCAGTTTGTATAGCCCCTCCGAATAAAAGCAATTTTTCGGTCAGCGTGGTTTTTCCGGCATCAGGATGACTGATTATGCCAAAGGTTCTTATTCTTTCAGTTTCTTTTTTTAGTCTCACAATAGTCAGTTATAAGTATGGGGATACAAACCCTCTTTCAATTAAAATCCGGGATACTTTTATACGAAGCGCAAATATTATATTTTAACGCGCCTTGAATAGCGCAGGATCAGGGCGGGATTTGTAAGTAAAGGCAGGAATGTAGCTTCATAAGGATTTGCAAAATCACCTCATCAACCCCTCAATTATCTTCTCCACCCCAACGCCATCGGCTTCGGCTTTGTAGTTGCGCACGATGCGGTGGCGCAGCACATCATAGGCTACGGCCTGCACATCCTCAATATCGGGAGAATATTTGCCGTTGACAGCGCCGTGGCATTTGGCGCCAATGATCAGGTATTGCGATGCCCTTGGCCCGGCGCCCCAGGTGAGGTAATTATTGACTTCGGCTGTGGCTTCGGGTGTTCCCGGACGGGTTTTGGCCGCTAATTTCACGGCATATTCATACACGTTGTCAGCCACTGGAATACGGCGGATCAGGTTCTGAAAAAACACAATTTCTTCGCCGGTTAAGACAATTTGTGGCTGGTAACTACTGCCTATGGTTGTGCGTTTCACCACATCCACTTCTTCCTGAAATGAAGGGTAATCAAGCCAGATATTGAACATGAACCTGTCGAGCTGGGCTTCGGGCAGTGGATAGGTGCCTTCCTGCTCAATGGGGTTTTGGGTAGCCAATACAAAGAAAGGTTCATTCAAGCGGTGACTTTGCCCTGCAACAGTTACTGAGAGTTCCTGCATGGCTTCCAGCAATGCCGATTGGGTTTTAGGTGGGGTGCGGTTGATTTCATCGGCAAGGATAATATTTGCAAACACAGGCCCGCGCACAAACTTAAAATGCCTGTCTTCGTCAAGAATTTCTGTTCCGGTAATATCCGATGGCATCAGATCGGGTGTGAACTGTATGCGCGAATAGGTCAGCCCCAGCGATTTTGCAATCGTATTCACCATTAAGGTTTTGGCGAGGCCCGGAACCCCAACAAGCAACGCGTGCCCTTTGCTGAATATTGAGATCAGGATCTTCTTGACCACCACATCCTGGCCTACGATTACTTTGGCTATTTCTGTTTTAAGATCCTGGTATTTATCCTTGAGAGCATCAAGTGCTTCAACGTCTGACTTATATTGCATTTTTATAGCTGATTTAGTTGGGCGGACAATAGGGTTGCTGAAAGATCAATTAATTGATCCAACCAGTATTAAATTCGCATTCACGGTAGCGCTCAACAATGTTTATGTAAGTTATTTTATTCTTTTCCCTGACCCAATCAACGATTGCCGCCCGTTGTTTGTTTTCAAGGGCCCAATTTTTTATGCGATCGTAGTCATCGGTTAAATTGGAGCGGTGCGGATCGGTTCGCACTTTCAGATAAAGCAAACGGAAAGCGCTGTATCCTTCTTCATCAAGAAATGGAACAGCATTTGAAACTTCACCCAATTTCATTTTATCAACCACAAAGAAAACAGCAGGGTCAAGATGTTCTGCTTCATGGCGTGGAGTGCCTGAGTAGGGGCTTATCATCAGGCCACCATGCATTTTGCCTGGATCGTCAGAGTGTTTCAGCGCATCTTCAAAACTCAGATTTCCAGCCCTGATTTCGAGCGCGAGGCTATCGAGGAAGGTTCGGGCTTGTTCAAGTTCAATGGGTGATGGCTTGGGTCGCAGCAACATATGGCGCACATTCACAGTTTCGCCGCGGCGCTCAATCATTTGTATGATATGAAAACCGGCTTTGGTTTTTACTACATCAGAAACTTCGCCTTTTTCGAGCCGGAATGCAACAGCTTCAAACTCAGGAAATAATTCTCCACGCCTGTAAAAACCCAATTCACCTCCACGGGAAGCCGAACCGGGATCTTCAGAATATAAAGCCGCGAAAGTTTCAAAGCGCTCGCCGGCAATAATCCGCGTACGGTATCCTCTCAAACGTTCGCGAACGGCATTGAGTTCCTCGGTGCTCACCGGTGGTTTTTTAACAATCTGGCCTACTTCAAATTCTGCAGGGATCAGCGGAATACTATCGGCATGAATACCAACAAAAAAAGCCCGAACCTCTGAAGGTGTAACTACTACGTTTTCAATTATGCCTTGCTGTACCGCCTCGGCCATCAATTGTTCCTTAATGATATCGCGAAACTCACTTTTAATCTCCATGACTGATTTGCCATAGAAAGTCTCCATTTTTTCCTGTGATCCAAATTGCGAAATAAAATACCTGACGCGCTGGTCAAGTGCAGATTCAACCTGGCTATCGGTAACCTCAACGCTGTCAACTTCGGCCTGGTTCACAAGTAATTTCTGAATCATGAGATCTTCAAGAATCTGACATTTCAAGGTTTGTACCCCGATGGTGATTCCCTCGGCTTTGTATTGTAGTACCTGGGTTTCAAGGTCTGACTCAAGTATAATTCGGTTGCCGACAACCGCGATTACTTCATCAATGAGAACTTCACCCTGTTGTGCAGTTAGTTGGGTTGCGAATAGTGACAAGCTGAGGATTAAGGCAATTAAATGTTTCATTTAAGCTGTTTTGCTTGGTTTTGGTAAATATCAAAATGGTTGTTGATCAGGGCGTTTTCAAAGATTTCATTTTGCAGTTTCTGAATAAGATCCAGTTTGCGGCGGTTCACAATTATCTTCCTGATATTATTTTCCTGCATACTTAACGGTGCAACACTTTCTTTTATTTGAAAATCCTTGAATTCAACAAGATAAACATAAAGTGAATCGCTGGCTTCAATGGATCGGTTAAACTGCAGAAAGTTTTCCTGGTTATAGGTTCTGATTGGTATTTCTTTAAGCAGGTCATTAAAATATACCCATTCGTCTCCGGACAAGGAATAGTTCAATCCATTTTGCAAACAGTATTTCTCAAGTTCATTGCGGTTCTTTTCAGGCCCTGCCTGCCATAGTCGCCGGAGTTTCGCCAGTTCTTTCGAGTTACTTTCTACCTGGATGAAGTTTACTTTTACTATGTTTTCTTTGAGTTCAAAGTTAGTCCGGTTATTATCGTAATATTCCTTTATTTCTCTCTTCGAAATCACAGTATCAAGCTTTTGCCCTATCAAACTAGATTCGTACTCATAAATGATGAGGCTGTTGCGGTAATCTTCGAGCTGCTTACTGAAATCTTTCTGGCTTTGCGACAGGTTTTTCTCTGCATGGTGCAAAAACAATTGCACCTTAACCCAGTTATTGATATAATTTGAAACAATATTGATGCTATCAATAGCTGAAGTTCCTGGTGAAATTAAGCTTTGAATTTCTGATGCATAGAGGTATTTGCTGTGAACCCTTGCCAGTACATCATCATTTTTCTTAGCCCAGGGTATAAGATTACATCCGCTTACTACAAGCGCTGCCAGAAGCAATGGCAGCAGGTGTTTTATCATTGAAAAGCCTTATTTTACTTGATTTGCGACAATAAATCATAATTGACCTTTATCGGGTATTTTGCCCTCAGCTCTTTGATCCATTCCTTTTCAAGATGATTTTGATAATCGGCAGTAACAAGCCCACGAACTTCGTTAAGTTGTTTCGTGCCGGGTTCAAGAGTGTTATGTATTACTACCATCAGGGTTTTACCGTCTTGTTCAACAGGGTCCTTAGGTCCATAAGTCCAATACACTGAATCAATGAGTTCGCTGTCGCCTTTTTGATAAAGCTTGCGGGTTATTTTCAACACTTCCTGCTCATTATTAATTGCCTCAAGTATTGTGTCGTTTGGAACCTCATCAGCAGCAAGCTGCATTGCTTTTTCTATCATTGAAGCATCGGCATCAGTAAATGTAAATATGGAAGCATCTGCCCGCTCGCCCCACATGTAATTATGTTCTACACCAGCATGGTATGCCATTAGTCCGGCAGTATCTTTTACCGCCATTGACCAGATCTTTTTATCGGTGAGTTCGAACAACAAAATACCATCCCGGTACTCGCGCACCAGCGCCTTGAACTCTGGATATTTGTTCTCAAGCTGTGCGTCTTCATAATCCATCAGTACCTCTTCAACAAATTTGTCGTAGTTTGCGTTCACATAAAAACGAATGTCTTCACGAGTGGTTTTACGCTGGGTTTCCGCGAGATATTTCGCAAAATCCATCTGTGTGTATTTTTTATTTCCAAGGCTGAAAAGTTCGCTGTTTAACTTAGGCTTGGATGGGATTTTCCAGGTTCCTTCAAAAATAGAATCAGTAACAGCGGTGTAAAATACCTCCAATGCTTTGGATGATTCTTTGAAGCCGTAATCTTTTTTAATGCGCTTCACAAGCGATTGTTTGATTACTACCGAGCGTTCATTCTTTTGAACCTTGTCTTTGAGTTCGGTATATGAATCCTCAAAACTTCCGGGTTTTTGCTGATCGAGCAATTTAATGATATGCCATCCAAAATGCGTTTGGAACGGGGCGGAATAGCTGCCAAATTCTTTCAATAATGAAATCTGGTAAATGAAGTCAGGGATCATACGGTTCGATCCAAACCACTGCAACTCACCACCCTTGTCTGCAGTAGAGCGGTCGTCGCTGTGAGCTAGGGCGAGAGATTCAAAAGTTTCGCCGGCTTGGAGTTTTTCATACACCATGTTGATTTTTTCTTCCAGCGCAACGGAATCCTGCTTTTTTGCATCGGGAGGATAGAGCAACAGAATATGCGCAGCCAATACCTTGCCCATAGCAGGTTTGCGATCAGTGAGCTTAATGAGGTGGTAACCGAAATCGGTTCTAATGGGTAATGAAACCTCTCCTTTTTTCAATTCATAGGCAGCAGCTTCAAAAGCATACACCATATCAAAAGCTGTGAAATAACCGAGGTCGCCTTTGTTTCCGCGAACCAACCTTCCACCGGCATCGCGGTCGCGGGCTGATTGGTCTTCAGAGAACTCAAATGCTATTTTTGAGAAATCTTCTCCATTCATGATTCTTTCCCTTAAGCCCATGATCCTATTATAGGCCAATAATGTATCCCTAGGCGAAGCTGTTTTTTCCATCCTGATAAGTATATGACTGGCCCTGAGATCCTCGAGCGATCTTTCGTAGCTTTCTTTCACCAGGCTTTCCGTTGCTTCCTCATCAACCAGGTATGGTTTGGCAAGTTGTGCACGGTATCCCTGCAATTCGTCCTTAAAAGATTGTTCGTTATGGAGTCCATTCTCTTCGGCTTCCAGCACTTTTAAGCGGAAATTGATGTACAGTTCGAGGTACTCTTCCAGCGACTTGGGGTCAAGATCAGCAACCTGGGTGTTGTTTTTGCGGTAAATCTGAAGAAATTCTTCTACCGTGATCTTTTCATTTCCTATTTCAGCAAGTATTTTTTTACTGTTGTCTTGTCCGTGAACAGAGCTGAAGACGATCAGGAATGTAACAAGCAAAGGCAATAGTTTGCTAAGTTTTACTGCATTGAAAATCATGTTTGATTTTGTCATTGGATAAGGTTTTTGATTCAGCGTGATTGGTTTCGGCTAATAAGGTTTTAAAAAACAGGAAACTGATTGTGAATTTATCAAAACGTATAAACGATTATTTACGGCTATAGTTTGGCGCTTCGCTGGTAATGGTAATATCGTGCGGATGGCTTTCAATCACACCGGCTTGCGTTACTTTAATGAATTTTGCTTTTTGTAATTGAGCGATATCGGCCGAACCGGTATAACCCATGCCTGCCCGCAACCCACCTACCATTTGATGAATGACTTCTGAAAGGGCGCCTTTGAATGGAACCCGACCAACAATTCCTTCGGGAACAAGCTTGCTGATATCGTCTTCTTCAAACTGATAATATCTGTCTTTCGATCCTTTGTTCATGGCTTCGATCGAGCCCATTCCACGATATTTTTTGTACTTGCGGCCTTCGTAAATAAATGTTTCGCCCGGCGATTCTTCAACGCCTGCAAACAATGAGCCTGCCATAACAGTGTGTGCCCCGGCAGCAAGTGCCTTTACAATGTCACCGGTGTATCTGATTCCACCGTCGGCAATCACAGGAATTCCTGAACCCCGAAGCTCGCGGCTTACTTCATAAATAGCGGTAAGCTGAGGCACCCCAATGCCGGCGATTACCCGCGTGGTACAAATTGATCCTGGCCCGATCCCTACCTTTAACGCATCAACGCCCGCTATGGCAAGGTCACGGGCAGCCTGGGCAGTGGCAATATTACCAACAACAAGTTGAATATCCGGAAAATTTTTCCTGATCAGTCTGGTAGCATCAAGAACCCCTTTTGAGTGGCCATGTGCGGTATCAATTACAATTGCATCAACATCGAAAGATATCAATTCATTTACTCTTTCAAGGATGTCGGGTGTGATCCCAACGGCAGCAGCAACCCGAAGGCGTCCGCGTTCATCCTTGCATGCATTCGGGCGTGCCTTTATTTTAATGATATCCTTATAAGTGATAAGCCCGATTAACTTATTGTGCTTATCAATAACAGGGAGTTTTTCAATTTTATATTTTTGGAGGATTTTCTCAGCGCTTTCAAAATCGGTAAATTCTGTTGTTGTTATCAGGTTTTCACGAGTCATTACTTCGGCAGCAGGGCGTTTGGGGTTGCGCTCGAACCGAAGGTCACGGTTGGTAACAATACCCACCAGTTCATTCTGGTGGTTTACCACAGGAATTCCACCAATTTTAAATTCCGCCATGATTTTAAGCGCATCTTCTACCAGGGCATCTTCATCAATGGTGATGGGATCGAGGATCATACCATTTTCGGCGCGTTTTACCTTACGAACCTCGTTGGCCTGTTCCTGAATGCTCATGTTTTTATGCAATACTCCTATGCCACCTTCCTGGGCCATAGCGATAGCCATTCCGGATTCGGTTACGGTATCCATTGCGGCCGATACTATTGGGATATTAAGCTGAATGGAGCGGGAGAAAAAGGTGGAAGTGCTTACCTTGCGGGGATGAACTTCAGAGTAGGCAGGTACCAACAGTACATCATCAAATGTAAGGCCTTCACCGGCAAATTTCTCAGAGTCGAACGACATGTTTTTGTTGTTTTGGTTTTAAAGCCGATCACTGGTGCGAACCAGGATAACTTGTTCGTCCTTTTTCAGGATGAGGGGCAAAGGTATTAAAAATAGATAAGAGCAACTCTAAAAAATTGTTAAAGCAATACTGAGTTGCGAGCGTAAACCCTTTCAGTGGTAAAGGTCGTTGTAAGAAATCTGTTGAGAAAGGGACTGGTAAATAAATACTAAGCTGTAGCTTACCTCAGCAGCATAAGAGCTCCGCTATTCCCGATAGTACCTTTGCTCTCGCTGGCTGAAACTAAGATCCAATGATATAAACCGGCCAGGCAGGCCTCTCCTGTATTCATCATGCGGCCATTCCATCCCTGGGTTGGATCATTGGTTTCAAAAACCAATTGTCCCCATCGGTTATAAATTTCAAGTCTGAAGTCAGTGATATTTACCCCCGAAGTGACAGGCATTTTGAAAGTCCTGTTTTTTTCGATTAATGAATTTGGGCTGAAAGCGTTGGGAAAAGAGCCTTCAACCTCAACAAATAATTCAGCCGTAGCAATTACTTCGCCCCAGCAGGAAGTAATTTCAGCAAGGTAGGTTGTGTTTGTTTTTGGTTTTATCACAACTTCTTTTTCATCACTGATCGGAACCCAGGTATCGAAGGTATCCGGTTTGTACCAGGTAATGTTTTCTGCAACCGGTACTGGTTCATGATATATGCTTTCCACTTCATAATCGCTGTTCAACCAAGTGAATCTCCAACTTTCAGATGAAACTGGGGGCCAGGGGCCATAAATTCTTTGAGGCGCAACCAAACCCTGAAACGGATTAGAAGCTTGTATGCCAACTGTAGAATAATTGCCAGCGTAGTTTGAAAACGGAATTTTGATAAGATGTATATCAATCTCTCCTGATTCGTGCAAAACGATTTGAAAGGTGCCTGTGGAATCTGATTGCAGGGCGGGCACATCGCACCAGGTAACTATCAGCATACGGTTGGGTTCTTCGCCAAGAGTTAATCGGGTAACATTATTGCCCCCTACCACATCCCAACCCTTAAAAGTCCCAAATATGCTGTTTCTGGGGAACTCCGGGTTTGATGTATTATAGGGAATGGTATCTAAGGTAGGAGCAGGGTTCCAGGGAGGGTTTTCGAAAGTGATATAACCATTGGCGCCAATGAAATACTCGGTATAGACTGCTTCATAAAATACAAATGGAAAACCTATTTCATAAGGTACGTCGCTGCTGGTCCGGTGGTTGTCCGGGAACAAAACATTGGCACCCCTAATTTCATCATAGTTTGTGCTTAGTAGCAAAGAAGTGCCGGCAATAATGCTAACCTCACTGATGGCGCCACCCGGACCAATGATTGAAAACTCCGGTGGCTGGCCATTGAGTTTGGCTAAGACTATAAAAAACAATATCAGGTGAAGTAGCCTGATCATAAGTGTTCTGATTAATATGAGGACAAAGATAGTAAAAGCTTGCATGTTCTTTATGTGAGAACCAAAATAGAGAATGCCAGACAATATTTTGCACACAAGAACAGCCTTATCCACAGCAGCGAGATGCTAAGCGAATGCAGGTTTCTCCCTTTTATTGTGATCCTCATAGAGCTGGAGTGAAGCTTCGTGACAAAACAGTTTGTGAAAAAATACAAAGGAAAAGTTAATTGTCTATGCAAGAATCTTTTTAACTTTATCAAATTATCAAAATCCCCTCCTATTTTATCATTATTAACACAAAAACAACAATTTATGAAAAACCATGGCTTTGTTTTGATTATCCTTTCATTGCTTTTAGCAAGCTGTCAACCACCTGTTAAAGAAGAATTGGAAAAATCCCGAGATGGTGTTTTTATCCATATCACACACGATCACAATAGTCCGCATCGTGTGCTTATGCCATTGAGCATGGCCACTATGATGGCCGGCGACAAGGACGTGCTAATCTATATGGATATTGACGCCGTTAAACTGGTTGTAAAAGATGCAGCAGATATTGATTACGGACACTTCACTTCCCTGAAAAGCAGCCTTCAGAAATTAATAGAAATGAATGTTGGAATTTATGCTTGCCCGAGTTGCATGAAGACAGCAGGAATAGTGCCCGAAGACTTGATTGAAGGAGTCAGAGTAGCTGAAAAAGACAGGTTCTTTGATTTTACGAAAGGCAGGATCATCACATTGGACTATTAAACTCAGGTGCTTGATTTCATAAGAAATTTCCCGTTCAGGCAGGATTGATAAAATGCTCTTAACACTATTTAACACCCCCGGATTCTCTGTTTGCTTCAATCTGAGTACTTTCGTGGTTTCTAAACCATGAGATGAAATTTGTCTTCTTTCTTATATCTGTGTTCATAACCTTAGCGCTTTCAGCGGAAGAGGAACCGGCCAAATTTACCCATTTCGAAGGCAGGATCGTTGATATTTACCACAGCAACCTCGAATACGCCCATATCATAAATCTTACACAACGCTTTGGGGTTGTAAGCGACCGCAGTGGCAGGTTTGTTATGCCCGTCAGACTTGGTGATAGCCTCATGATCACGCATGTAAGCCACCTTGTTCGTTTTGTGATGATTGAACAGGAGCACATTAATGCTGAAGGACCTTATGAGCTGATTATGTTGCCCAAGGTTTTCGAACTCCGCGAAGTAGTAATCCGATCCTTGCCCCGCACACGCCTGGAGTTCCGGCAGGAATTTGTAAATATTGACTTGCCACCACCACCAGATTCAGTGAAGTTGAAGATGCCTCATATAAATACGATGGTTTACAGCGGGCCTGAACATGGTTTTGGCGTTGTTATGAAAGGCCCGTTTCAAACCTTTTATGATTTGTTTAGCAAGGAAGCCAAACAAATGAAAAAGCTGGAGAAAGAACTTAGCGCCCTGCAATTGCAGGAAGAAATAGAAAAAGTTTATAACCACGACCTGATCTACAGGTTAACAGGAATTGAAGTTCAGGAGGATCGTGAGGAATTTATGCAATATTGCCAACCTCCGGTAGATTTTATTCTCAACGCCACCGATTATGACCTTTGCATTGCTATTTTACGCTGTTTCGAATCTTACCGGGCAAAAAGAAGAGTGAGTGGAAGCTTGAAGTGGCAATAGGGTTTCTTCAATCCACCATTTTACCAAATGACCATTTCACCAACCCATCACTCCATTACTCCATCACTCTACCAATTAACTAATTCACCAATCAACTAATTTCCTTTATTGCCTGCAACTGTTTGATAAAAAGTATCAGGTTGCAGATATTCGTTGGCCAGCGCCTGAATACGTTCAGGGGTGATGTTTTGGATGGTGGCAGCGTAATCTTTGTAATAATCCATCGTTTGCCCAAACTCCAGTGCCGATCGCAGGCGTTCAGCAATGGCAAATGGCCCGTCCATGCTGCGCATCAGCGAACCCATGAGATAGTTTTTTACGAGCGATAATTCTTTGGGGCTTACCTTTTCATCGCAAAGAGTACGAACCTCCTTAAAAATTTCGTCGGTGGCGGCTTTAAGCACATCACTTCCTACTTCGCTGGTAATTACAAATAACCCGCTATGCTTCAACGAAACCAGGGCAGAACCAATGCCGTAGGTATAGCCTTTGTCTTCTCTGATATTGATCATCAGCCTCGAACCAAAATATCCACCCAATATTGTGTTCACAATAAAAAGCGCCGGGTAATCGGGATGAAGGCGGTTAATGGTGGGCTTGCCGATGCGGATAGCTGCCTGTAGCGCATCTTTTTTCTGTACGAATTGCGATTTATCATCAGATGGCGAAACAGGAATCACAATTCCATTTGGGGTTTGATTGCCATTACTCTTAAAATTACCGAGATATTTATCTAGTAATTGATCAAATCCTGCTGGAATTTTCCCGCTTACAACAACGAAACACTCCTCGGCCCTGTAATGATTGCGGTGGTGCTCAATAAGGCTTTCTCTCTTTAAATCATCCAGATGCTGGGCTTGCAGTCGCATCCCGTAAGGATGGTTCGAACCGAAAACCTGTTCATGGAAATGCACCCTTGCCAGGTATTTCACTTTCTGTTGGTTCACCTCCAGATGTTGTTTGCGGGTTGAACGAAACAAATCAAGTTCGTGTTCAGGAAAAACCGGATCCATAATCAGCTCAGCCAACAGCGGCAAGGTGTTATCGAGGTGCTTGTTAAGAGTGTATAAACCCAGGTGGGCATTGTCTTTGTTGTTGCTGGTTTCAAGATAGGCGCCATAAAAATCAAAATGCTCGGAGATAACTTCGGCTGAATGCTTTGAAGTGCCGGAAGCCAGCAAGGTATTAGTGGCTTTGGCTACCTGTTTTTGTTTTTGGTAAAAATTCCCGGCCTTGAAAACCAATTCAATGCGCAGCACTTCCTGTATGCCTTCGTCAATCAGATACACCAGTAAGCCATTGCTTAGCTGAATATAACGGGGTTCAATGCTTTTGAGGAATTCCACCAACTTCACAGCCGGCGCCTTTTTTCGGTTTATTATTGGCATTTCAAATCAACTTTTCATGTGGTAAAACAAGGTAGAGCAGTTATTTTCAACAAGCATTTCCTGTGCGAACCGCATAATTGCCGCTGCATCCACCGCGTTGTATTTATCAATTTCATTGTTTATAAGTCCGGCATCGCCCAGCAATTCATACATCGAAAGATTGAGTGCTTTTTCAAGCACTTTCAATTCCGCGAATACAAGCATGGATTCAATTCGGTTCTTAACTTTTTGCAATTCACGTTCATTCAAGGGTTGTTCCTGCAATTCTACAATAATTTTGCTGATTGCATTTTCAGCGGCAACTGGATCGGTTCCATTCATGATCTTTCCTGAAATTACAAACAAGCCCGGATCGAGGCTGCCGGTTATGTAAGCATTTATATCGCTGAAGAGTTGTTGTTTTTTAACAAGCTCAACGTAAAGTCGCGAGGATTCACCGGCTGATAAAACATCGGAAGTAAGATCAGCAGTATAATACATGGGTGACAAGCGGTGAGGAATATGCCAGGTTTTGTATATGGCATTGCAGGGTAAGTCACGCTCAACGTGCAGGTTGCGGGCTTCAGTCTGAACCGGTTCTAACGGCAACCGACGATTGTTGGGCAGCCCAGCAGGGATTTCTGCAAACCATTTTTCGCAAAGTTCCCTGATCTCAGCAGTTTCAACCGGACCGGCCACAGTGAGAATGGCATTGCAGGGATTATAGAAGCGATGGTAAAAATCTTTCACATCTTCCATAGTAGCCTGCGCAATATGATTGATATCCGCACCAATTGTTGACCAGCGGTAAGGGTGCACTGTATAAGCCAGTGGCCGAAGCAACAGCCATGCATCACCGAAAGGTTGGTTCAAATGTGTTTGCCTGAATTCTTCCATCACAACATTGCGCTGTACTTCCAGGCTCTTTTTTGAGAAAGCGAGGTTGAGCATACGATCTGATTCCAGCCAGAAAGCAGTTTCAAGGTTGGTTTTCGGAATGGTGATATAATAACTGGTGACGTCGTTGGAAGTGAATGCATTATTCTCGCCACCCACTCTTTCCAGTGGTTCATCGTAGCGCGGTATGTTTGCCGAACCACCAAACATCAGGTGTTCGAAAAGGTGAGCAAAACCTGTCTTTTCAGGTATCTCATCCCTTGCGCCAACATTGTAAAGTATATTCATTGCCACCATTTGAGTGGTGGCATCATGATGCACAAGAACTTTAAGGCCATTATCAAGTTGAAAACGGTCGAATGATATCATCGGGTAATTGGAGTGTTATTTTTTTGAGGTTGCAAAGTTAGTGTTTAATCCCGAGCGGGCTTGCGGTAATGAAAAGGCAAAATGGTAATTCAAGGATAATCTGAAAGTTACTGATTACATTATAGGAGGATCAGTGGGGGTTAATAAGCAAATTGCTTTTATTGATCCTGAAAAGCTTTCTTCGTCTGCAATACGCAATTGTAATCAGAACCGAGAGAGCAATAGTTATAATCCTGAAAATATTGGCTTCAAACCCGCCCAGTGCATTGCTACTTACATCGAAAATTGTCCAGGAAAGATTCATCAAGATATGCATCCAGATGGGAACCCATAGATTATCATCCCATTCAATGTATAACCAGGCAAACCAGAGAGCCCCGATAAAGGTGACAGTGAAAATCCCAAGGGTTTCAGTGATGCCGGAACCCTGGTAAAGATGCGACATTCCAAAGATGATCGCCCCCGGAAGCGACGCCGGAATAAAACCCCATTTCAATTTCCTGAAAAGCAAGCCGAAAAGAAAACCTCTGAAAAGCAGTTCTTCCATGAAACCGGCAAGAAAAGTTTTATGAAATACTTGCAGCAGGTTCATATCCGCTACAAATTTCCCGATGATGGCTGAACCCAAAAACATTGGCAGTACCACGATGATTGAGAAGGCGAGACCCATGAGAAAGCCTTTTTGCAAGCCCAGGTTCTTTAATACATTCCGAAAACCATACAGCGCCGCAGTTACAATCACAACAGGAATCACCCACCAGGAATAGGAATAAATAATGCGTATGGCGTAGGAAGAAAATTGAAGTTCAATAAAATTCTGAAGCAAACTTTTGCCATACAAAGCAACGAGAAAAGTCAGAATTATGATCGAAGCATGAAGTGTAGTCTTGGGTTTCATTATACGAATTAAATTAATTGTAGTCAGGTTTATTCAAACATCAACAGTATGGCCAGGCAAAATAACAATGCAAACGATTTTTGGTTTTGGCATAAAAAAAGCTTCCGGTTTTGGAAGCTCTTAATTTCTTTGACTTAGGTTATTTAACCCCTGAGGCAACCAGTGAACGCATTCCATTGGCGTTCAGTAAGAACATTATTCAGGTTCTGCATAAGCATACGGAATGATCTGGAAAAATCAGAAGCATTCGATTCTTTGATGCGTATCAAGGCTTGCTGATACTGAGTGCGCAACTGTGTCATTTTTCTTTTGAACTCAACGCGGTCAATTTCTCCGCTTCTCAACTGCCGGATAAGTTCCGTGCGGTTATTTTCCATTCTGTCATGAAGTTGGGAAAAGGCCTGGCGGTGCTTTTGTATGATTCTCTCGTTTCTGTTTTCATAAGCCTTCAGCGCTCTTCTTGCCTGAGGGATTTGTTCATCATCGAGGTTGACGGATTTCAGACACCTGATAAACCTATTATTGACCGATTTATCCTGGTTTTCAAAAGAACTTTCTGATGCCAGGTATTCATCAATCAGTCCTTCGTTGGTAACGAAAAACGGAGTTTGCTCATCGCCTTCAATAACGTTTGATCCGAGATAATTCTGATTGACGATTTCAACGATTTCATCAACCGTTATTTGTTGTTCTTGCAATGAATCCTGTCGTTCCTTGTTGCAGGAAACAAGAATGGCAAGTGAAAAAACCGAAACAACAATAAGCCTGACTTTCAGATTTTTCATGATTGTGTTTTTTGTTGGTTTATAACAGTAAATACCTGTTTTAGGTTTTACAGATTGCGAATATACAACATTTTCAAGACTCAAGCTCCAAATTCCAAGCTCAAAATTCAAAGTACAAAGCCCAAAATTTGAGTCCCCTCCGAAAAGTCACAAATTGCTGATTTTTATCGTTTTTAGCCCCTGACACCTAAAGGGGAAACGCTAAAAATCAGCAATTTGTGAAAGTCCCCTTTAGGGGATTTAGGGGCAAATTGACTTTTCGGAGTGCACTCAAAATTCAAAATTCAAAACCCCAAAGCTCAAAATTTCATATTCAATATAGCTGCCATAATTAGTTTTGTGAATCTTAAATCTGGAATTTTGAATTCCACCACTCCATCCTCTGACTCGTCCTGAAATTTGTTTACACTTTATGATTAATAAATTCCCTTTTTCAAAGCCTTTTTTATTTCAACAATGGGTAATGTTGAGCCGGATTTCTGTTGGGCAAAAACGGTATGGGGCTCGATGCCCCATCCGTTT
>JACZJK010000024.1 GCA_014860575.1 Bacteroidales bacterium | reverse complement strand
GTTGAGCACAACAAAATTATAAAAGCATTACAGATCAATGGCTTTGGCGTTGCCAACGGTCATGCCCACCGACCAACCTCTGCGTTACAGCTCCGCAGCTACAAAGTACACACCGGATAGTCCTTTGTTGTTGCTGGGTATTTCTGGCATAATTTAATTTGTTGGTTTCTGAATTATTCCGTTACACTATTCCACAACGTGCTGATTCATCCATGAAAGCTTGAGACTATTACCGAGTAAAATTTTGTCATGAGTATGAATAAATAACATTGATTTTGAAATAATGCTTGTTGCGGACTAATCAACTTCTATACTTCTGATATACCTGGCTAAACCACCCAAACCTGTCAGGTTTCGAAAACCTGTCAGGTTTTCCAGCTATCTTACTCCAGTTCAATTTTGTCCAAAATCTCATTTGCAACTCCCTGATTGAATTCTCCACTATCATCCAACACACTCACAAAACCAATTTTGCAATGATTATCGCCCGACCTCCCTTTGTGGAATTTGCCAAAACCGCTATCCTCCGAACTGGCAAGCTTTGGGTATAAGAGCATACTTTTGGAACTGTTCCAGTACATATTGTAAACATACATTTGCTTCAGGTCATCGTCGGAGGGTTTGTTTACATCTATCAATTTCCATTTGGTGTCAATGATGCATGGTTCCCATCTATTATCATCGGTGCTCTCACCAATAGCCGTGGCCTTTTTTCTTTCGATTACAATGTCCGGGTAAATGCTTTTGGACTCCCAAAAGAGATCGTGTACCTGATACATAACACGCAGATTCTCGTCTTCCCTGGCCTTGAGCTGTTTGTAGATATACTTCTCCCACAGCTTGTTCATATCGAACAGAAGCGCCAGCATATTTTCATCACCCATTGAAATATCGGGTGAAAAATTCAGGATCAACATTTTGGCAATGGCCAGGGCTTTGGTGTATTCCCTGGTTTTACGGGTGAGGCGGATTTTGTTGAAGGAATCTTTGTTAATGGTTATTTCCCTGATCTCAGGAAAGTAAAACATGAGCTTCCTGATTTTATCATTCAGCATGCTGCCGGATGATAGAACATCAAGTATATTGATGCCTTTTAGTAGAATCTGGTTGATCAGATGTTCGTGGTCGTAGGACTGATGGCAGGTGTAAAACCGCTCGCGGTGAATGCAGTTGCGCTGAATATCTCTGGAAAAATTCAAACGCCCCTTCAGCGCTTTCACGTTGCCTTCGTTTTGCCGGTATTTTTTGGTGAGGCCACGGCGAAGTAATGTATCAACCTCCTGAAGATAAACCTCAAAATACAGATCGAGCAGGGTAAACCGCTTCCTCAGGCTGGCTTCAGAAACCGTTTCCAGGTCAATTTCGCCGCTGATGGCCAGCATCTTCAACAAAACCTTTTGCCACCGCCTGGTTTCTGAGTCATAGTCGTGTTTGGTTATTGATTGCTTGTCGGCTTTGGGCAGAATTTCGATGGTGAGGTTGCCGATTTGAATAACGCCAACGTATTGACAGAATTTGATGCCGTTGCGAATCACCGTGA
>JACZJK010000023.1 GCA_014860575.1 Bacteroidales bacterium | reverse complement strand
GGATTTATTGACCCTTCAGAACTTGAATCTTTGCTAAAAGCCTATAATACTGATAACAAGCATGGCTTGAAAAGGATCAGGCTGATCACCATCAGTGCGGCTTCCAATGTTTTAGGCGCGTGTAACGATTTACAGGCAATCGGGGAAATGGCAAAACGCTACGGCGTCCAACTCATGGTGGATGCTGCACAACTGATTGCCCACCGGCCGGTGGATATGAAGGCATGGAACATTGACTGCCTCGCTTTTTCGGCTCATAAAGTTTATGCTCCGTTTGGATGCGGCGTGCTGATTTTGAAAAAGGGCATGCTGAACATGAAACAGGAAGAGATGGAGCAGATCAATACATTGGGCGATGAAAATGCCGGTGGAATAGCGGCGCTCGGGAAAGCGCTGTTATTGCTGCGAAACATCGGGTACGACCAGATTGACGCTGAAGAGAAACAACTTACCGTCAAAGCCCTGCAAAAGCTGGCAACCATCAAAAATTTGAAGGTTTTTGGCATTGATGATCCTGATTCACCCAGGTTTGACAGAAAAATCGGAGTGATAGTTTTTGATTTAAAAAACAAAATGGCCGGCAGGATTGCCGATAAACTGGCGCACAACAAAGGGATTGGCATCCGCTATGGTTGCCATTGCGCTCACCTGATTATCAAGCACCTGCTTGACTTCACGCCATTTCAGGAAAAATTTCAACGATTTGTCCTGAAGCTGATTCCCATCATCAATTTGCAGGGAATCGCACGGGTAAGTGTTGGAATTCAAAACACCGAAACCGATCTTGATCCACTTATCGAAGAACTAAATTCTATATCCGGCAACGGCCAACAGACCACGGATGTCCAGTTCACCAAAAAGGAAACACTGAGGCAAATCAATGAGTTTATTAACAAAAGAGAACTGTTTGTTTTTGGTCAGCAGGTCTGACATCGAAACCATATCCAGCAGTTGAATGGGCACAAGTCAATTAGGATAGCAGAAATTTGTGCCCATGCAGTTATCCATAAAATAAAATCCCGTTTGTCCTTTTGAAAAAACATTATCTTTGTTCTGACATTTTGAGTTCATTGAATCAACGATAAAAATAAAAATGGGTTAAAACCGTACAATGTTTTCCTTTAGGATCAAATCAGGTTACAGTTTTAACTTAGCAATAAACGAGTTACGCATTATTAAAGACAAACAAATGGACACATTGAGATTTACGTTAAAATTAAAATTTTTGTATTTGTTAGTATTGCTTTTTGCAGTATTTATAGTGTTATTTATAACTCTACCTAATAATAAGGACTTAGTGATTTTTTCCATTACTGTTTTGGGTGGATTAGCTGCCATTTATTCTGCATTTTTTGTTGCTCTTAGTATTAAACAAAAGGTAAATCATGACCGGATAAGTGGTTGTTTTAAGTTCATGGAAAGACATTCGAATATTGATTTGCAAAAATTAAAATCATATCTCCTAAAGAATTTTAATGTAAACGACGTGAAACCTTCAGAAATATTTGAAAGAATAGTAGTGGACGAAGATTTACATACTGCTGTTAGAACAACATTAAATCTTTATGAAGAAATTTCTGTTGCCATACAATTTGAATTTGTTGATGAAAAAGCGATGTACAAATTGGTCAATGAAGTGACTATTATTTATTATAATAATTTTAAAAAATACATTACTGAATTTAGAGAAAGAAATAATAATCCTACGATTTGGATTGAATTTACAAAACTTGCTACATCATGGGAGCAAGGCATTTACCTTGCAACGAAACGAAAAATAACACAATAACAATGCATAACAGCGGCTCGTAGTGCATGCCGCAAATAGTGCTTATTAATAAAGATAATTGTAAAATTAAAAATGGTGCAAATAAAGAAAAATAGTAGTTATAATGCGGCACGCACCATAGCCGCAAACCGCTACGTTATGGGCAAAGTTAAATTAAGAGATAAACTATGAGAGGATTTTTTCAGATTTGTTTTTTATCGCTAATAATTATTTCACTGATATTATCATGTTTGAGTTTCATAAATAATGAATGGGAGACTTTAACTGCATCAATATCATTGACAATTGCAATAACTTCAGGATGGATTGCTTATGAGTCATTTTATAGACAATCGCTCTCTGAAAAACCTCAAATAGTCTTAAGGCTAGATTTTAGAAGCCGATATGACTTAATTCTGTTGGTTGCTGAAAATTTGGGTTCAAAATCAGCTTTTAATATAAGCCTCATTTGGGACAAGCCTTTACTCAATTATAATGGAGAAAAAGTATCATTTAATAATGACGATACCGGAATAGAAATTCCGATTTTAAATCCGAAAGAAAGCACCTCATTAATAATTGGGGAACAGTCATCATTCTTTGGAAAATACAAAGATGATAATTTAAACTATAGAGGAAAAATTCTATTCCAAGAGTCTCTTTATTCAAAAAGGAAGACCTCAAATCCGTTTTATTTCTCATTCAAACATTACGCAAAATCACCATCATTTGAGAGCGAAGAGCCAAGAGCAATGTTTGAATTGCAAAAGTTACCTATGAAACTAAATGAAATTAAAGAAGCAATAAAAACAATTTCAGAAAATGTAAAAAATAAGCACTGCCCTTAAAAGGGTATCCAAATTAAACTTGTTTGCTTCGTTGACAGGAAAGTATTAAATCAAACACAAATAAAAATTAGACAAATGAATTTAAAAAAGTTAAATGTAAATTTCTATTTATTCTTTGTCATTTTCACCTTGAGCCATATTAATGTGAACGCACAACGTGCTATTCCAGAGAAAGGAGATAATATAATCCTAATTTTTGGTGATAAATTGGCAGAGAATAATTTTACCTCTTTTGGTAAATTCCTTATTGGTCAAGGTTTTTCTTTTTCCTCGAATGATAAAGAGTTTTTATCTCTCTCTACAAACGAAAGAACTTCTCAAGGAGGATACAAATACACTCTAACTGTTTCATTTAACGACTCATTAATTTTAATTCGTCCGAGATGTAATTATGTACTTTTTGGTAGTTCAATTGGTGATATTAAAACTGAATGGATAGACTGGAGTTATGAGAAGGCAAAGAGCAGTTCATCTGGAATTGCATTTAAGGCATTTGAACCAATGCTAAGGAAATATAACGGAAAACTATACTTTAAGAAAGAATTATAAATTTCAATGACACGATTTGGAACCTTGCCCAAAACAAATTGAAAATTGCATTGCGGGGTCAGTGCGTTGGGTTGTCTCCGCCCCTTTCTTGACCTTCATGTCCTATCGGACGCTGACGCTACTCGAAATCCGGAACGACAAATTCAAGTAACCGTTGTGCAAAATGACACGGTACGAACAAAAAGATGATCATGAATTCAGGTGTTTCGCGTGCATCGAAAAGTAAATGATAAAAAAATTGGTAACATTACGTTTAATAATAAAAAATAAAGAGATAGCAAAATGACAGTAAAACATAAAAGACTTGGAAAGCACGGGGTTCTGGTTAGTGATATTTGCCTTGGAACCATGAACTTTGGGTGGCATGCGAGCGAAGAAGAGAGCTTCAAAATCATGGATCGGGCGTTGGAATTGGGGATCAATTTTTTCGATACGGCCGATGTCTATGGCTGGTCAGTGGAACATGGGTACACGGAAGAAATTATCGGGCGATGGCTGGCGCAGGGTGGCGGACGGCGGGATGCAGTGGTTTTGGCAACAAAAGTTTACAATCCTGTGGATCGCAAAGCAAATTTACCCGAAGTCAACAGTGATGGCCGTAGCCTGAGCGCCTATAAAATCCGGAAACATTGCGAAGGCAGCTTAAAGCGTTTACAAACCGATTGGATTGATTTATACCAGATGCATCATATTGACCGTGAGTGTTCATGGGATGAGATATGGCAAAGTTTTGATACACTGATTAAACAGGGGAAAGTAGTGTATGTCGGTTCAAGCAATTTCGCGGGTTGGGATATTGCTACTGCCTGCCAGGAAGCCTCCAAACGCGGCATGTTGGGATTGGTGAGCGAACAGAGTGTTTACAATCTTGACAACCGGATGGTCGAGCTTGAAGTGATTCCGGCCTGCCGGCATTACGGATTGGGACTCATTCCCTGGAGCCCATTGGCCGGCGGACTTTTGGGCGGAGCATTGGAGAAGCATAAGGTTGGAAGGCGCATTGACAAGAGCCAGGTGGATCAAATAGAAAAAAAACGTAGTCAATTGGAGAAATACGAGGCGCTGTGTAAAAATATTGGACACCCACCCGGAGAAGTCGCACTGGCATGGCTGCTTCATAATCCGGTTGTGACTGCGCCTATTATTGGGCCACGAACAATCGAACAACTCGAAAGTGCAGTGCGTGCAGCAACTATTCAGCTGGATGAAGAAGTCCTTAAAAAGCTGGATGAGATTTTTCCCGGCCCCGGCGGCGAAGCGCCAACGGCTTATGCCTGGTAGTCAGCACTCAAATTAGCACTAAGATGTCTCTCAAAAAATATTCAGGCTTCCTTTACTCATATAACCCAACCTGTCAGTCCCGCACTGCCTGCCCCGTTTTTCGGGGTGCGGGATCCAGACCTGACAGTGTTTGATACAGAAAACACCAACTACCTCGCCGGACCGGCCAGCTCCTTGCGGATTTTCTTGTAGTT